>CAKOMQ010000003.1 GCA_934096715.1 uncultured Bacilli bacterium | reverse complement strand
GAAAATTATAATATATTCTGTTTTTTAGTCAATGATAAAATAAACACAAAGTGTCATTGACAAAAAACCAGAATATACAAAAAAGGTAATAACAAATAAAATAATTGACTAATATTTATTATTTGATAAAATTAAATTAAATGGTGCGGTTGAAATTACAATATAAAGAATATTTAAGAATTTTATTAAATATTCTTTTTTAATTGGGATATTTAGGTTATAATGGAAGTGGAGGTAAGCAACATGAAAAAATGGGACTTATTATATACTTTTTTAATATCACTTCCAATACTAGATTTATTATCTAGTATTACTAATAGAATTACTGATAGTTTTTTTTCAGTAGGTATGATTATTAAAGGACTTGCTATAATTATAAGTGTTTTCTATATAATATTTAGAAGTTCTAGTAAACATAGAAAAATTACTTTATGGTATTTTGGATTTATTTTATTATATATTTTATTATATTTTAGTTTTAAAATAGATTTATTAAATTCAAATATTTTCTTAAATGAATGTAATTATTTATTAAGATTTATATATTTTCCAACTATGCTATTTACGTTTATAAATATATTTGATGAAAAAGGATTCCCAAAAGATAAATTAAATAAAATAATATTTGTAAGTTTAATTATTTATATTATTTTTATAACTATTCCAACAATATTTAATATTAATTTTAGTTCATATTCTAATGTTAATTATGCCGGGTCTGTGGGTTGGTATTATGCCGCTAATGAAGTGTCTACAATTCTTTTATTATTATTTCCATTTATATATGTTTTATATAATAAAAATAAAATTGTAATGATTATTTTATTTTTAATAAGTTTATATACTATAGGATTAATTGGTACAAAAGTTACTTTATTTGGTATACTAATTATTACATTTTTAATACTAGTTTTATCTATAATTAAAGAAAAAAAGATTAATAGTAAAAATATTATTATTCCATTTCTTATGTTTTTAGTATCTATTTTATTTATGGTTAATAATTATGCAGCGACAAATATGAAAAATTCTTTAAGTGAAAGTGAAATGAATGAAATAGCCAATATAAATAAAGAATTGTCAAATGATGAAGAAAAGTATAAAAATGATAAGTTCTATATTAAATTTAAAGAAATTGGTTCAAAATTACTAAGTAGTAGAGACGTATATGCTTTAAATACATATCGTATATATAAAGAATCTTATAAAGATGATTATTCACTATTTGGTATGGGATTTTCTAATACTACAAGAATAAATAATATTAGAAGTGAAAAATTAATTGAAATAGATATATTAGATGTGTTCTTTCATTTAGGAATTGTTGGTATTTTATTATTAGCATACCCTTTTGTATATGCTTTGTATATTGTTTTAAAAAGAAAAAAGAATATAACAGCTGAGTCAATATTTTTAATTTTGATGATTTTATTAACACTAGGTATATCTTCAACTGCAGGACATGTTTTTCTTGCCCCAGCAGTATCTATATATATTGCAATTTATTTTTGTTACTTGTTTAATGAGCTTAAATATTTTGATAAAACAATAAATCAGAAGAAGATTTCTATTTTAGCACTTCATCTTGGATATGGTGGTGTTGAAAATGTAATTGCTAATACTGCTAATATGTTAAAAGATGATTATGAAGTTGAAATTATTTCATTGTATAAAAAAGAAGAAATACCATTTAAAATTGACAGAAAAGTTAAAATCAAATATTTAACTAATATTTGTTCTAATAAAGAATTATTTAAAAATGAAATTAAAAATAAGAATATTGTAGGTATTTTTAAGGAAGGATTTAAAGCAATATACATTTTAATTAATAAAAATAGATGGATAAAAAAAGGTATAATTGAATGTGATTCAAAAATTATTATATCTACTAGAATAGAATTTTCTAAAATATTGAATAAATATAGTAGAGAAGAAATAATAAATATTCATCAAGAGCATACTTATAGTGTCAGCACTACTTATATAAAAGGGTTAAATAATCTTGAAAATATTGATTATATTATGCCAGTAAGTATGCCAATATATAATGAGTACAAAGATCATGTTAATGCTAAATTAAAATATATTCCACTTAGCTTAAATTATTATCCCGAAACTAACGAGTTATCAAAATTAGATACAAATAATTTAATTGCTATTGGTAGACTTGAAAAGGAAAAAGGATTTTATGATTTATTAACAATTGTAAGTAAGCTAAAAACTAATGATATATACTTGAATATTTTTGGTGACGGTAGTGAAAAAGAACATTTAATAGAATATTCTAAAGAATTAGGTATTCAAAATAAAGTGAAATTTTGGGGATTCAAAGATCAAAAATTTATTAGTAAATATTTAAAAGAATCTTCATTATATATGATGACATCTTTTGAAGAATCATTTGGACTTGTAATAATTGAAGCAATGAGTTATAAAGTGCCATGTATTTCGTTTGATAGTGCTAAAGGCGCAATAAGTGTGATTAATAAAGATAATGGTTTTATTGTAAAAAATAGAAATATAGATGAATATTCAGCTACTGTAGATAAGTATTTAAACATGAGTTTAAAAGATAAAGAACTATTAGGAAAAAACGCAAGAATTACGAGTATTAAATATAAATTTGAAAATATTAAGAAAGAATGGTTAAAATTTATTGATGGAGTGATAAAATGAAAGAATATTTACAATTAATGTACAAAGGAACTAAAAAAGATTATTATGAATATTTGGATAATCTTTTGGAAAATGATCAAAAAAAATTTATAATTACTGCTAATCCAGAAACACTTAGTATGGCAAAAACAGATGAAGAAGTAAGTAAAATGTTACTTGATACTAATAATTCAGTTGTTCCAGATGGTGTTGCAGTAATTAAAGCAGGTAAACTTTTGAAAGTTGATTTTAAAGAAAGAATACCTGGAGTAGATATTTGTGAGTACTTATTAAAATATGCAAGCAAACACAAGAAGAAAGTTTATATATTTGGAAGCAAAGAAGAAACGCTTATAGCACTTAGTGAAAAAATAAAATCTAATTATAGTGGTATTAATTTAGTAGGACTTACAAATGGTTATGTAGAAGATCGCGATAAAGAATTTGAAAAAATTAAAAAAGCTAAACCGGATATAGTGATAGTTGCGTTAGGAATTCCATATCAAGAAAGATTGATTTATAAACATTTAAAAGATTTTAATAAAGGTATTTTTATTGGAGTAGGTGGATCGCTTGATGTACTAAGTGGATGCAAAAAGAGAGCTCCGAAAATATTTATCAAATTGAATTTAGAATGGCTTTACAGAATCATTTGTGAACCAAAAAGAATAAAAAGATTTATAAATAATAATGTCAAATTTGTTATTCAAATAAAAAAAGAAAGTAAAGGTAAAAATAATGATTAAAGTAATGAGTATATTTGGAACAAGACCAGAAGCTATAAAAATGGCTCCACTTGTTAAAGAATTAGAGAAAAGAGAAGAAATTGAAAGTATTGTATGTGTAACAGCGCAACATAGACAAATGTTAGACCAAGTTCTTGAAACTTTTGATATTAAGCCTGATTATGATTTAAATATTATGAAGGATGGTCAAACTCTTGGAGAAGTTACTACTAGGGCCCTTAATGGACTTGAAAGGATTATTAAAGAAGTGAATCCTAATATTGTTCTTGTTCATGGAGATACAACAACGACTTTCGCTGGATCTCTTGCGGCGTTCTATAATCAAATAGATATTGGCCATGTAGAAGCTGGCCTTAGAACAAATGATAAATATGCTCCTTTTCCAGAAGAGATGAATAGACAAATGGTTAGCTGTATGGCTGATATGAATTTTGCTCCTACTAAGTTGTGCTTCGATAATTTAATTAATGAGAATAGAAAGGAAGAGAACATATATATAACTGGTAATACTGCTATTGATGCGATGACTACTACAGTAAAAGAAGATTATTCTCATAAAGAATTGGATTGGATAAAAGATGGAGAAAAATTAATACTTTTGACTGCTCATAGAAGAGAGAACTTGGGTGAACCAATGAAACATATTTTTACTGCAATAAAAAGAATCGTTGATGAATTTGATGATGTAAAGGTAATATATCCAGTTCATCTAAATCCTAAAGTTAGAAACATAGCTAATGAATTGTTTAAAGATTGTGATAAGATAAAGTTAATTGATCCGCTTGATGTGTTTGATTTTCATAACTTTATAAATAAAAGTTACATAGTGCTTACTGATAGTGGTGGACTTCAAGAAGAGGCACCTAGTTTAAATAAGCCTGTGCTTGTTTTAAGAGATGTAACAGAAAGACCGGAGGGAATAGAAGCTGGAACATTAAAATTAGTAGGTACAGATACTGATAAAATATATAATGAAACTAAAAAGCTACTAACAGATAAGAAAGCGTATGAAAATATGTCAAATGCTATAAATCCATATGGAGATGGGCATGCAAGTGAAAGAATAGTAGATGCTATTATAGAAAGATATAGTAAATAAACTTTACTATTTTTTTACGCTTAAATCATCTTAATAATTGAATCTATTCTTTTTTTATGCTACGATTTAATTATAGCGAAGGAGAGAAAGTATGAGATATGATTTAGAAACACTAACTAAACTTGATAATTTTATTGATAGTTATTTAAAAGAACAATTTGAGAAATATGTAGGACTTAATGGTAGAGATACTATTTTAGATAAAATAGAACATATTAATAGAGCTGCTACAATAACTAAAATGATTGCACCCGGTAATAAAATGGCTGAAGTTGCAGCCAAATTTCATGATATTGGAAGATTTCCCCAATATGAAATATTAGGTGGATTTAGAGATGATTTAATTCTTCATCATAATTTAGGTGAAGATTTAATAACAAGATTTTTATTTCAAAAGAAGTTAGAAACATCATTTGAATTGGATGTTATAAGACAAAGTGTTATGTATCATGGTAGAATGCAATTTATACCTTTCAAAAAAATGCCAATGGATCCGGAAATATTAGAAACTACTGAAATTATTTCTAGAAGTGATGATTTAGATAATGGTTGTGTAGGAGCACTTGGCTATTTAGAAAGAGAAGTTTTAACAGATGCAAAAGGATATAAAGAAAAAAATCCTGATCTTGATATGACTATGGTTTCACCATCAGTAATTGAACATTATAGAAAAGGCGAAAAATTTGATAAATTAAAAGAATGTAAAACATATGCTGATTATATATTATTTGCAACGGTACTTGCTATTCAATCTTTAAAGGGAAAAGATCATGAAGTTGCTAAAAAACTGATGGCAATTGAATGTTATGGATATGATAATGCTCTTGAAGGATATAAAGATTTATTTAACAAGTATGTGGAACCTGCTTATGCAAAAGAAGCTTATGATATTCTACTTAACTTTTACAATATGGATAGAACAATGAAAGATATTGATGAGAGAAAAATGTAATTCTCTTTTTCTTTTGTTGACAAGAATGCTTTATTTATAATAAGATATATGTAAGGTTAAGGTGATTGTGTATGAATAAAGTTATAAGTAGAAATGTTAGTGTAGATTTAATAAAAGCACTTGCTGTATTTTTGGTGATGTCTGTTCATTTTTTTCTAAATACTAATTTTTATTTTGTTCCAATATCTGACAAGCAATTATATTTAGCAACAACTTTTAGAACTCTTTGCATGACATGTGTACCACTATTTTTGATTACTACTGGATATCTAATGAGAAAAAAAGAATTAAGTAAATCATATTATTTATCAATATCAAGAGTGTTGATATCTTATTTCCTTTATGTAATTGTTTTTTTCTTATTTAATTATTTTATATTACATACTGAATTAAGTATAGAATTTATTAGAAATAGTTTATTAGATTTTAATCAAACTGGCTATAGTTGGTATGTAGAAATGTACATTGGGTTATTTTTGCTTATTCCATTTTTAAATATTATCTATAAGAATCTCTCTGGTAAAAAAGAAAAGAAAATATTAATTGGAACATTCATATTGTTAACCAGTTTGCCTGGATTATTGAATATAAAACATGTAGTAACCATGGATTATTGGTTGACACTATATCCATTTACTTATTATTATATTGGTGCTTATATATCTGAATACAAAGATGATTTTAAAATATCAAAAACATTCTTATTATTTTTATTTTCTTTAATTATTTCATCTGTATTAAATATTTATTTATCCCATGATAATAATTTTGTATGGGGAATTCATAATGATTGGGGTAGTATATTCAATGTAATGAATTCAACATTTCTGTTTATAACAATACTAAAAATGGATTTAAATAAATTACCTAATTTATTTAAAATGATAATTGTTAAAGTATCTCAATTATCATTTGTTATGTATTTATCTTCTTACTTAGTAGATCAATATATTTACAAAATATATTTTAATTCTTCTATAACTTGTAGTTTAATCAATTATATTAAAATAATTCCTATTATCTTTATTCTATCTTTGATTATCTCCTATATTATAAACTTGATATATAATGTAATTGATAAATTTGTAATAAAGAAGATATTTAGCAAGCTTGCTATAAAGTGAGCTTTTTAAATGCTAGAAATTATTTATGATACTTAAATTATTTATACTAGGTAAGATATACTTATTTATTCATCTTATTAATAATAAAAAAATAGGCATTATAAGTATTAGTATTTACATTTGTTGCATCATATTTTACTTCATTAATATTATCTAAAATCAAACCATTAAAAAGATTTTTTGTGTAATATACTATTTAATTTGAGTAAACTAATTGTAAACTGAAATAATAAATTAATTGTAAACATTAAAAAGATATGGTACTTTTATTGTAGAAAAGGAGATAAGTATGGAATTTTTAGGAATGTTTAAAAAAATTAATGGGAGAACAGTTGTGGATGGTCTAAATATTTATGAAATCGAAACTGAACTTAAAAGAAAGTTAGAACCAGCAGGTAATGGAATTATGAAAAATAATACATTAGGTAAATTTTTAGAAGAGCAACAAAAACTCTCTAAAAAGGATTTAACTATATCTTTTGATAAAAATGATGATGAAAATGGAAGAGAAAAAATGAAGTTAACTTTAGGAGATAATGACACTTCTATCAGTTTAACTTATGATCAAGAATATAATGAAGTTGGTAAATTTATTACTGCTGAATTTAGCGAGACTGTTAAAAAAGGAGAAGATGTAACAACAACTATAAATCGTTATGTAAATTCTTTCAATGTGCTTCAACAAGGTATTCCAAGTAATCGTGAAATATTTATTAACAAAGGTATTGCTAATGGGGTAGAATTTGAAAATGAGATAGAAAGTAGTTTTAATGATATTATTAATGATTACAGAGTATACAAAAGAGAAGGCAATGATTCTAGTGAAGAATTTTATCAAATCGACCGTGGTACAAAAGAAATAGTGAAAAAACATTGTGTGGTAAAGGATAATAATAAAACTGAAATATATAGCAAAGGAGTTTTCGAAAAGGATAAAGAAATTCCAACTAATTTTAGTGGATGGAATTATGTAAATGAAGTTATTAACGGTGCTGAATTTGTTGAAATCAATTATGATGAATATCAAAAAATGGTAAATGCTGTTATGAAGTCTAGAGGAATTTTAATTAGTGAAGAAAAGGAGCAAGGAATTGCTAGATAAACTATATTACATTTAATTGTAAAATGATATTATTATTTAGTTAGTTACTTTAATATGATTTTAAGTATGTTAAATTTGACATATTTATAAAAAAGTGTTATTATTTATAAGATTTATATGCAAGGGGGAAATATTTATGGAAAAGAATGCTCAAGAATTAAATCAAAATCATACTTATTTCAATGAAATTGAAAAAGAAATAAAAAGAAAATTAGGTGGAACGCCAGAATGTGTTATAAGGAAACATATTCTTGATAGATTCCAAGATGAAGAAGAAAAAATACTAGTTGAGAAGGATATTAAGTATTCGTATGATTCATATACATATGAAGGAAATTCTAGAAGAATGTCTTTAACTATTAATTATTTAGATACAACAATTACTATTACTTATGATGAAAAACGTGGAGAAGACAAGAATGTAGAATGTATACTTGAATTTTGTAAAAAAATTATAGGTGAAAAGTTTCAAGATTATACAACTAATCGTTATGTTCATAATTATGGGTACCATGATGCAAAAATTCCTAAAACTATAGAATCTTTAGTAACAGAAGGTATTCATGATGGTGTATCTTATTGTACTTCTATGGAAGCTGTTTATGATGATAGTTTAAGAAGTTTTACTGTTATTAAAAGTGAAGGTGATGCTTCAAGTGAAGAAGCATATACTTATAACGAAGAAGATGATGAATTCTTAAAAAGAACGACAATTGTAAGAGATGATAATTTATTTGATTCATACATGAAAGCAGAAGTTGATGCTACTCAAGATGAAATGCCTAGTTCACTTAAAGGAATTGAATATTTAAATGATTTTGCAATTAGCTTAAATTATACACCAATTTCTTTTAGAGACTATGAAAACGAATATAATGATGTTTTAAATAATTTAGGAATTGATACAGGAAGAACAAGTAGATAATAAGTAAATGTTGTCTACTTTTTGTTTACTATTTACAAAAACTTGACAGATAGATAAAAATGTGCTATTATATTGATGTATTTTAATTGAAGGGGGAAAAAAAGATGGAAAATATTGATATAAAATTAAAATATGATAAGAAAAATATAGTTGCTGATGCAATAGAAAGTGTTATTGGTAAGTATAGTAAGAAAATATCTAATGACCGTATAACACGTCAAATAAGAGAAGAATTTGTTAAAACTAAGAATAGTTTTGGTTCTACTAGTATAACAACTGTAAAAGCGTATGAGTATGGAATTGGTTCTCATAAAATAGAATTAACTCACAAGAATGACAAAATGAATGCTAGTCTTACTTATGATGAAAATAATCATGATAATGGAATAGTTGAATACTCAGTTATAAATGATTTAACAGTTAATAATGGTGATATGGAACGTGAATATACACATTCATGTACTGGTGCTTATTCTTTCTATGAATATGTTACTCCAAGAATAGTTGAAACTATTAATAACAGAGTTGATGATACTTATGAAAGATTAGTTGCTAAATATAATGATAGTTTAATAGAACTTGAACATTCTGAATTAACTCATGAACATGGAATTTTTGATGATCTTGTAACAGTTGATAGTAAGAATAATGTTTATAGAAAAATTTCTAATGAAGGTAAAGTATCATATAGTAAAAGTATTTTACCTGAAAATGTAAGTTCTATTTCTGCTAACGATGGTGCATTATATGCTCAAAAACTTATTGATTCATTAGATTTTATTAAAATAGATGAATTAGAATATAGTGAAAAGATTGCTGAAATAATGGCTTCAAGAGCAGTAATGCTATCAAGTGAAGAAGGAAGAGTAGGAGAAAGTAGATAATAGTCATAATGACTATTTTTCTATATTTGGAGATATATATGAAAAATTTAGAAACAAGATTAAAATATGATCGATCTAATACTGTTATTAGGGATGTTGAGAACTTAATTTTTAAAGGAGCTAAGAAACTTTGGAATAAAGAAGTCACTGATGAGATAGTAGCAGAATTTGATAGAAGTATAAATGCTTATGGAATCAATAATAATACTGATGCAATTGTTTCTATAGATGGTGCGAATACAGATATCCATTCTTTTAAAATAGCTTGTGAAGAGCCATTTGTTAAAACGTGTCTTGAATATATAGAAAAATTAAATTCTAATAATATTGTATCTTTTGATATAAGTTTTAATTTAAATGACACTCATCCAGAAACATATCATAATTATACTCATTCATGTACTGCATATCATGAAATGTTTAATATGGGAATTCGTCCTAGTATTAAAGATAAAATATGTGTTACTTGTGATGATTGTACTTATACTTTAGTAGGAGAATATGATGAATATCTTGTGAAATTCTGGCATACTATAAAAAAAGGTGAAACAAATTACTTTGTAAATATAGTTAATGTTGTTGATAAAAATATCCTTATAAAGAAATTAGTTAGTGATGATGAAATTTACTATGCTAAAACTAGATTAGGAAGAAAAGAAGGGTTACCTACTGCAAATACTGGAGTATATGGAGTAGAAAGTTATCTTAATTTAAAAAACTGGGAAATAATTACTTTACAGGAATATAATGAATTATTAAATAAAGGTTTAGAATCTAGGCGTCTTATGTCTGATATTGATGAAGTTAGAAACGGAGAAAGTAGATAATAGTCTTAATGGCTATTTTTTCTTTGTCAAAAAATAATTGCTTGCATAAAATACTACTAGGTGATACTTATGAATTTAAATGATTCTTTTTTTAAGAAGGTTGAAAAGAGAACTAAGGTAGATAAAAATACTATTATGGATCTTGCTAAAAAATTACAAGATGGTAATATGAAAGATGAAAAAACATTGAGAGAAGTTATAAGTACTTTAAGTAATATGACTGGTAAAAAAGTAAGTAAGGAACAAGAAGATAAAATAATTAGTAAAGTAGTAGGGGGAAATGTTCCAAATAATATAGATAAAATGTTCTAAGTAATAAAGAATATTATTTACATATAATATTAATATAAGGATTTAATAATTTTATTTTTAGAGTATATGTTGACATTCGCTATTAATTATTGTATATTCAAATTGCATTAAAGAAAATGTTTCTCGCTCCCGGATGGTGCGAGTAATAAATTATTCCGGTCGACAATGTTTCTCGCTCTCGGGTGGTGCGAGCAATAAATTATCCCGAACGAAAATGTGAGAATCTCTATCTTAATTGATAGAGTTTTCTTTTTATTTTACAGAAAGGCCTATTTATTATTAATTATATTATGTTTGACATAACAATAATTATTTTGTACAATTTAGACATAAAGAAATTGGTTTAGTTCCGCTGGGAATCGTAGTCAGTTTCTTTTTAAATAATACACATTTTTTGTAGACAAAATGTTCTAAAGTGTCAAATAATCAAAATTTGACATTTTTTTCTGTTTAAATCTTAAAAAAAATATGGTAAAATAATTCTTGAAAGAACGGAGAAACCTATTTGGAACATTATTTTACTAATAACGATAATTTAAAGAGTGAACTTAGAGACATAAAATTTTCCTATAATGAATATGATTTTATGTTTAAAAGTGATAATGGAGTTTTTTCTAAAAATGAAGTTGATTATGGAAGCTTGTTTTTAGTTAAAACCTTTTTGTCATCTAATAATATCGAAAATATTAATAGTATTCTAGATGTAGGATGTGGTTATGGTTTTATTGGTATAACTTTATCTAAAATACTAGGTGTACATACTGATATGGTTGATGTTAATAAAAGAGCAGTTCATTTAGCTAAAATGAATATTGGGTTAAATAAGGTTGATGCTTCTTCTTTTCTTAGTAATGTATATTCTAATGTTACAAATACATATGATTTAATCATTACTAATCCACCGATTAGAGCAGGAAAACAAGTTGTTTTAAATATACTTTTAGGTGGATTGGAAAGACTTAATGATAATGGAGAATTATGGTTTGTTATTAGAAAGAATCAAGGTGCAGAAAGCATTCAAAGAGAAGTATCAAAGCATTATGATTGTGATATCATTAAAAAAAGTAAGGGATTTTTTATTCTTTGTGCCAAAAAACGTTAAAAAGTATTGAAAAATCTTGACTACACGGGTAAATAATGTTAAAATTTTAAATTGGTGGCGTATTTGTTTTTTTAGAAACTAAAATATTATGTATAGGGGTGAGATCGTGGCTTATAAGACTCAAAAATTCGGTGATTACCGTGAAAGAAGATGTTTTGCAAAAACTAAAAACACGCTTGAACTTAATGATTTATTAGAAGTTCAAAAAAAATCTTATCAAGACTTCTTAGAAAATGGAATTAAAGAAGTTTTCGAAGACCTTTTTCCAGTTGAATCATTTACTGGAAATATTTCACTAGAATTTGGTGAATACTCTTTCGATAAACCTAGATATTCTGTTAAAGAAGCAAAAGAAAGAATGGTTAACTATGCTGCACCATTAAAAGTTGAAGCTAGAGTATTCATTCATGAAACAGGTGAAGTTAAGGAACAAGAAATATTCCTAGGAGACATGCCTTTAATGACTGATGCTGGAACATTTATTATAAATGGAGCAGAAAGAGTTATTGTTTCTCAATTAGTTAGAAGTCCTTCTATTTATTATAAAAGAGAAATCGATAAAAATGGTAGAAGAATTATAACTGGAGAAATGATTCCTAATAAAGGAACATGGTTAGAATTCGAAACAGATGCTAAAGATGTAGTGTATGTAAGAATTGATAGAACTAGAAAAGTTCCTGTTACAACATTCTTACGTTCTATTGGACTTTCAAGTGATGAAGATATTCTAGATTTATTTGGAGACAATGAACTATTAAAGAATACTATTCAAAAGGATAGTACTAAGAATACTGATGAAGCCTTAATTGAAATTTATGAAAAATTAAGACCGGGAGAACCTGCTACTTTAGATAGTGCTAAAAACCAATTAATAACAAGATTCTTTGACAGATTCCGTTATGATTTAGCTAAAGTTGGTCGTTATAAATTTAATAAGAAATTAAATGTTACTGATAGACTACTTGGATGTATTTTAGCAGAAACTATTAAAGATGGAGATATTGTTATTGAAAAGGGTACTTTAATTGATAAAGAAGTATTAGGTAAGTTAAAAGAAGTATTTAAAAATGGATATAATTTAAAAGAATGTCTTACTAATATGGAATTAGATGACTATAATATGATTCAAACAGTACTTGTAGAAGATAAAGAAGACAAAAAGAAAACTGTTAAAATTATTGGTGTTGATACAAGTGTTGATGAAAAAAGACTTACTATTCCAGACATATATGGAGCAGTGTCATATTATTTAAATCTACATCAAAATATTGGTGAAACAGATGAAATAGATCATTTAGGTAACCGTCGTGTTAGACAAGTTGGTGAATTAATTCAAAACCAATTTAGAACTGGTATGGCAAGGATGGAAAGAGTTATTCGTGAAAGAATGACTACTCAAGAATTAGAAAATGTTACTCCAAAAACATTAATCAATATTCGTCCAGTAACAGCTAGTCTAAAAGAGTTCTTTGGTTCTTCACAACTTTCTAAATTCATGGATCAAATTAACCCTATCGCAGAACTTACAGATAAAAGACGTTTATCTAGTTTAGGACCTGGTGGACTTTCTCGTGATCGTGCTGGAATGGATGTACGTGACGTTAACTCATCTCACTATGGTCGTATTTGTCCAATTGAATCACCAGAAGGACAAAATATCGGTCTTATTACATCACTTGCTGGTTATGCTAAGATTAATGAATATGGATTTATAATGACTCCATATCGTAAAGTTAAAGATGGTGTAATTACTAGTGAAATAGTATATATGACTGCTGATGAAGAAAGAGATTTATATATATCTCAAGCTAAGGTTAATCAAGATGATAAAGGAAATATCTTAGATGATGAAATCTTAGTACGTCATAATGGTGATAACGTATTTATTAAGAAAGAATTGGTTGATTATATCGATGTTGCACCTAGTCAAGTTGTATCTATTACAACAAGTTGTATTCCATTCTTAGAGTTCGATGATGCCAACCGTACTCTAATGGGATCAAACATGCAACGTCAAGCAGTTCCACTTCTTACAACTGAAGCTCCAATTGTTGGTACAGGTGTTGAATGGATTGCGGCTCGTGATTCAGGAAGTACTGTAGTATGTAAAGCTGATGGTGTAGTAGAATATGCTGATGGATTAAAAATAATAGTTAAAACTGCTAATAATAAAGATACTTATTACTTAGCAAACTTTGAAAGAACTAATGCATCTTCAAGTTTAAATCATAAACCACTTGTTAATGTTGGAGATAAAGTTCATACAGGACAAGTACTTGCAGATGGACCTTCAACTGAAAAAGGTGAACTTGCATTAGGTAAAAATATGACAGTAGCATTTATGACATACAATGGATATAACTATGAAGATGCTGTTATCTTAAATGAAAGATTAGTAAAAGATGATGTTTATACATCTTTACATATTGATCACTACGATATTGATTGTCGTGATACTAAACTTGGACCAGAAGAAATTACAAGAGATATACCTAACGTTGGTGAAGATGCTCGTAAGAACTTAGATGCTGATGGTATTATTAAAATTGGTACAGAAGTAAAAGAAGGAGATATCTTAGTAGGTAAAGTTACTCCTAAAGGGGTTCAAGAATTAACTAGTGAAGAAAAATTATTACATGCAATCTTTGGTGAAAAGACTCGTGAAGTAAGAGATACATCCTTACGTGTTGAACATGGAGCAGGTGGAGTAGTTCATGATGTTAAAGTATATACTAAGGAAAACAGTGATGAACTTCCTAGTGGTGTGTCTAAGATAATTCGTGTTTACATTATTCAAAAACGTAAGATTCAAGTTGGTGACAAAATGTCTGGTCGTCATGGTAATAAAGGTGTTATTTCTCTTATTTTACCAGAAGAAGATATGCCATACTTACCAGATGGTAGACCAGTAGATGTAATGCTTAACCCACTTGGTGTTCCATCTCGTATGAATATTGGACAAATACTAGAATTACACTTAGGTATGGCTGGTAAAAAATTAGGTGTTCATTTTGCTACTCCTGTATTCGATAGTGCTTCTTGGGAAGAAATTCAAGAGCAAATGAAAGAAGCAGGAATGAGTGAAGATGGAAAAACTACTGTATACAATGGTCGTACTGGTGAGCCATTTGATCATAAGATAAGTGTTGGTGTAATGTATATGGTTAAATTACATCACATGGTTGATGATAAATTACATGCGCGTGCAACTGGACCTTATTCACTTGTAACTCAACAACCACTTGGTGGTAAAGCTCAATTTGGTGGTCAAAGATTTGGTGAAATGGAAGTTTGGGCATTATATGCATATGGTGCTGCTCACATACTACAAGAAATACTTACTGTTAAGGCAGATGATATAGTAGGTCGTGTAAAAGTATATGAAGCACTTGTTAAAGGAAAAGAAGTAAATCAAGCGGGTGTTCCAGAATCATTTAGAGTACTTGTTAAAGAATTCCAAGCTTTAGGATTAGATGTTCAAGTAGTTAATAATGATGATGAAGTACTAGAATTTAAAGATTTAGAAGAAGAAGATAATGATGTTCCTTTTAGAATTGAAGAAATAAATGATGTAAATCAAGATAAAGAATCTTCTATAGATGAAAATGAAACTCCATTTGAAGAATTAAAAGAAGAAGAAGAATTTATGGAAGAAGAAACTGACTTAGATGATTTAGAATTTCCTGGAGACATTGAAAGTGATGAGGTGATTTAATGATAGATGTTAGTAATTTTAAAGGTTTAAAAATAGGTATTGCATCTCCTGAAAAAATAAGAAGTTGGTCTTATGGAGAAGTAAAGAAACCAGAAACAATTAATTATCGTACATTAAAACCTGAACGTGATGGATTATTCTGTGAAAAGATTTTCGGACCATCTAAAGACTTTGAATGTTCTTGTGGAAAGTATAAAAGGCTTAGATATAAGAATGTAGTTTGTGATAGGTGTGGAGTAGAAGTAACTAGTTCAAAAGTTAGACGTGAAAGAATGGGTCACATTGAACTTGCTGCTCCATGCAGTCACATTTGGTTCTTCAAAGGTGTTCCTTCTAAAATGGGATTAGTATTAGATATGTCTCCAAGAGACTTAGAAGAAGTATTATACTTCGTATCTTATGTAGTTATTGATCCAGGAAGTGCTCCTTTAGAAGTAAAACAAACGTTATCTGATAAAGAATATCGTACTTACTATGAAAAATATGGAAATACTTTTAAAGTAGGTATGGGTGCTGAAGCTATTAGAGAGTTACTACAAAATGTAGATTTAGAGCATGAAATAGAAGATGTACGTAAGGAACTTGAAAATAGTAATGGTCAAAAGAAGATTAGATTAGTTAAAAGATTAGATGCTTTAGTAGCATTTTATGAATCTGGTAATAAACCTGAATGGATGGTATTAACAGTACTTCCTGTTATTCCACCAGAGTTAAGACCAATGATTCAACTTGATGGTGGTAGATTTGCTACAAGTGACTTAAATGATTTATATCGCCGTATTATAAATAGAAATAATCGTTTAAAGAAATTACTTGAATTAGGAGCTCCTACTATAATTGTTCAAAATGAAAAGAGAATGCTTCAAGAAGCAGTAGATTCATTATTTGATAATGGACGTCGTGGTAGAAGTATAACTGCAGCTTCTAATAGACCACTTAAGAGTTTATCTAGTATGCTAAAAGGTAAACAAGGTCGTTTCCGTCAAAACTTACTTGGTAAACGTGTTGACTATTCTGGACGTTCAGTTATCGTTGTTGGTCCAAGCCTTAAAATGTATCAATGTGGTTTACCAAAAGAAATGGCAATTGAGTTATTCAAGCCACATGTTATTCATGGCCTAGTTGAAAGGGGTCTTGCTCACAATATCAAGGGTGCTAAAAAATTAATTGATTCAAGAGATGAAGTTGTATGGGATGTTGTTGAAGATGTTATAACAGAATATCCTGTAATGCTTAACCGTGCTCCAACACTACATAGACTTGGTATTCAAGCATTTGAACCAAAGTTAGTTGGTGGTAAAGCAATTAGACTGCATCCACTTGTATGTACTGCGTTTAATGCCGATTTCGATGGTGACCAAATGGCTGTTCACGTACCTTTAAGTGAAGAAGCTAAAGCAGAAGCAAGAATATTAATGCTTGGTGCTAATAATATCTTAAATCCAAAAGATGGAAAACCTATCGTTACACCTTCACAAGACATGGTTTTAGGTAACTGCTACTTAACTATGGAAGAAAAAGGTGGAAAGAATGAAGGTAAAGTATATAAGAATTCTAATGAAGCTTTAATGGATTACGAAAGAAGAGAAATTGATCTTCATACAAGAATTGCTATACCAGTAAAATCATTTAAACACAAATTATTTACTGAAACTCAAATGGATAAATATTTAGTTACTACAGTAGGTAAGTTAAAATTTAATGAAATATTACCTGATACATTCCCATATTTAAATGAAGGTACTAAAGAAAATATTGAAGGTATTACTCCAAATAAATATTTCTTAGAAATGGGTTCTAATATACCTGAAGAAATAAGTAAAATGGAACTTGTAACACCATTTATTCAAAAAACTTTAGGTCAAATAATTGCTCAAGTATTTAAAAGATATAAGACTACTGAAACATCAGTAATGCTTGATAAGTTAAAAGATCAAGGATTTAAATTTTCAACAGTTGCTGGTATTACAGTAAGTGCTGCTGATGTTGTTAGAAGTGATAATAAAGATAAAATTATTGAAGCTGCTAAGGAAAAAGTAGAAAAATTAAATAAACAACATAAACGTGGTTTAATTACGGAAACTGAAAGATATAATGGAGTAATTAAAGTATGGTCAGAAGCTACTGATGAAGTTAAAAATGAACTTGCTGAACTTTCAAAAGATAACTTTGAAAATCCAATTTTCATGATGATGAATAGTGGTGCTCGTGGTAAAATTTCAAACTTTACTCAATTAGCTGGTATGCGTGGGTTAATGGCTAAACCAGATGGTACTACAGTGGAAGTTCCAATTACGTCATGCTTTATAGATGGATTATCAGTGTCTGAGTTCTTCTTATCTACACATGGTTCTAGAAAAGGTTCTGCTGATACAGCCCTTCGTACAGCAGATTCTGGTTACTTAACTAGACGTCTTGTAGATGTAGCTCAAGATATTATAGTTAAAGAACATGATTGTGGAAGTATTCAAGGAGTTCCTGTTCATGAACTTATTGATGAAAGAGATAACTCATTAATTGAATCTTTAGCAGATAGAATTCTTGGAAGATATTCTGCTAAAAAGATTATTAATCCTGAAACTAAAGAAGTTATTATTGAAGCTGGAGAACTTATTAATGAAAATATCGTTAGTAAGATTCAAGCTGCTGGTTTAAAAGAAATTGAAATTAGAAGTGTTCTAACATGTAAGTGTGAGAATGGTGTATGTCAAAAATGTTATGGTAGAAACTTAGCTACTGGTAACTTAGTTGAAACAGGTGAAGCTGTAGGTATTATGGCTGCTCAATCAATTGGTGAACCAGGTACCCAACTTACAATGAGAACATTCCATACTGGTGGAGTTGCAGGTGGAGACGATATTACTCAAGGTCTTCCACGTGTTGAAGAATTGTTTGAAGCTAGAACTCCTAAGTTTAAAGCAACAGTTTCAGAAATTTCTGGTAAGGTTATTAATATAGAAGAAAATAATGGTAAACATACTATTACAATAGAAAACGAAAGTGGTTGTAAAGATCATGTAACTAACTATAATATGAAAGTTAAAGTTATGGTTGGTGATTCAGTTGAAGCAGGAGATTCATTAACAGATGGAGTTATTGCTCCTAAAGAATTACTTGCTGTTACAGATCCACTTACAGCTCAAGAATATATCTTAAAAGAAATTCAAAAAGTTTATAAATCACAAGGCGTTGATATTAATGATAAGCATATTGAAATAATTGTTAAGAGAATGATTAATAAGGTAAGAATTGTTGATGCTGGAGATACTGATTTTGTTGAAGGATTAACAGTTAGTTTAAGAGAATTTATTAATGGTAATAAACCTGTTATTATTACTGGTGGAGTACCTGCTAAAGGAAATCCTATTATGTTAGGTATTACTAAGAGTTCACTTGAAACAGATTCATTCTTATCAGCTGCTTCATTCCAAGAAACTACTAGAGTACTAACTGATGCTGCAATGCGTGGTAAAGTTGATAGTTTACGTGGTTTAAAGGAAAACGTTATTATTGGTAAATTAATTCCTGCTGGTACTGGTGCTAAACAATATAGTGATATTGAGTTAGAACTAGAAAAAGAATTAATTGATGATGATGCTAGTGAATCTATCGAAAAAGAATTACTTGCAGATTCTGATAATGATGCTATCAATGTTACAATTGAAACAGAAGATATTTTAGATCTTGATGATGATATAGAAGATACTGAAGAATAATCAGTATCTTTTTTGTTATTTAAAAAAGATGGAAGCATTTAAGCTTCCTATCTTTAGTAAAATAAACTTCCGCCAATAACAATAGCGAGTAGTATATATAATATTAAAACTATGAAGAAGTAGTTACCACTGAAATTATTACATTCATTGTTTTGTGGTACTTCTTTTTTACAACATGCCATAATTAACCTCCTTTATATAAAGACTAAATATATGCTCCTACAATGATTATTAATAGTATAAATAGTACTAGTATAATAGCAGCGCCTATTCCGTTATTTCCACAACACATAAATCATTCCTCCTTTATTTGTCTTTTCATTTATATTAAATGATTGTTTTAATTAAGTGTGAGTGCTATTTATTGTGTTTTTTTTAGGGAAGTATGTTATAATTATATATGTTAAGGGAGGAACATAATGAAAAAGACAAAAATAATTGGTTTAGGGTTAGCTAGTTTAGTATTATTAACAGGTTGTGGTACAATTCCTACTACTAAGGATGGAAAGGAAGCAATTGTAACTATTAATAAAGATGAGAAGCATAATATTACTGCAGATGATTTATATCAAGTATTAAAGGATAAATATGGTTTTGATGAAGTCATAAGTATGATTGATACTTATATATATGAAACAGAATTTAAAGACTATAAGAAAACTGCTAAAGATTATGCAAATAGTTATTTAAAAGGTATTAAAAATAGTTTTGATACTAATGAAGAATTCTTAAATGCTATTAAGAAAAATACTGATTATAGGACAGAAGAAGAGTATTTAAATTCAATTTATTTATCTTATTTACAAAAACATGCTATTGAAGAATATGCTAAATCTCAAGTAACTGATAAACAAATTGAAAAATACTATGATAATGATGTAAAAGAGAGTATAGAAGTTTATCATATATTAATAACACCTGATGTAAAGGATAGTATGAGTGAAACTGAAAAAACTAAAGCTAAAGATAAAGCTATGAAAGAAGCTGAAGAAATATTAAAAGAAATTAATTCTTCAAGTAATAAGTTTGATACTTTTAAAAAGTTAGCTAAAGAAAAATCAGAAGATGAAGATACTAAAAAAGATGGTGGAAAACTTGGTAGTATTAATAAGTTTACTTTAAGTAGTCAATATGATGAATTAGTAGATGTTGCATATTCAATAAAAGATGGAGAAGTATATTCTAAGGTTGTTACAACTGAACTTGGATATCATATTGTTTATAGAAATAAAACTAATGATAAAGTAAAACTTGATGATGTTAAAGATAAAATTAAAGATAAACTAGCAGAACAAGTTATGGCTAGTGATCAAAATTTTGCTGTTAATACATTCAAATATTATCATAAGTTATACAATTTAAATATAGTTGATAGTGAACTTGAAAGTGCTTATAGAACTTATTTAAATAATTTAATGAAAACTAGTACTGAAAAAAAGGATCAATAATAGGTTGATCCTTTTTTCAAAAAAAAAAAAATTAAGGTAAAAGTTAATCAAAAGTACTTGAAAGTCATATTTTATTATAGTATAATTAATTGCAGATGGACCTCTAGCTCAGTTGGTTAGAGCATCCGGCTCATAACCGGGCGGTCGTAGGTTCGAGTCCTACGAGGTCCACCATAAAATTGCGAGTATGGCGGAATTGGTAGACGCGCTAGACTTAGGATCTAGTGGAGAGATCCGTGGGGGTTCGAGTCCCTTTACTCGCACCAAATTAGATGAAGAACTCGGGCTTTAGTAGTCCGAGTTTTAGTTTAAATAAAAAATAAGATAGTATTGGAGTGATATTTTTTTGAAAATTGATTATTTTTGTTTTAGTGTTCCTTGTTTAGGAATGACAGATTATAATGTAAGTGAAAATGATGACGAGAATACTATTTGGATAAAAACTAAGGAACAAGAATTGATGGATGATGCTAAAACGAGTGATATGTTAATAGTATTTGATAGAACCACTGAAAAATTTTACAAGGATGGTAGAGAAATAAACGTTAGAGGTAAAGTTATATTTCCACGAAGTTTTATATCAACTGAAAAGGAACTTTTAAGTCAGTTAGAGGAAAATGGTGCGCTAAGTATTCAAACTAGTGAAGATTTAAAAATAATTACTAATTGGCCGCAAAAAATTCAACCTGTACACAGAAGAATTATACAAACAACTTATGAAGACTTCCAAAATAATTCTGAAAAATATAGGTTATTTTTTAAAAAAATCTTTTTGAAAACTGTAGAAAAAAGTCAAAATCATTGTGTTCTAAAATATTTTGGATATGTAGATTTAGAAGACAAAAAATATTTTGTAACAAATCCGCCATTGTGGAATATATCTTCAAAGGATTCTATTTTTCTTTCTGACGTTTTTGAACCAATTGAAGATGTGGAAAATGATATGGATTGTAAAGAATACCGAGTATTTGTTTTGAATAATACTTTATTAAGCATTTCTAGATCTTATATTGATTATCCAACTGAGATTCCAAACGAAGTTAGGATGTTTATCGAAAACCAAATTAAGAGAATTGCGTCTGTACCAAATTTTCCAAGCAGTTATGTTTTGGATGTAGGGCAGGTATTAATGGATGATAAAGAAGTAATTGATATAATAGAGTTTAATTCAATATGTTCTTCTGGGTTGGAAGTTTGTAATCATTTAGTTGATGAATTAGGTACTCAAGAATTTTCTGGTGATGACCTGATACGAATTAGACAGCCTAAAAACAGATGTAGTAGATAAATAAAACATTTGTCTCTTTATATATTGAAATAAATTAATAATTGATTCTAACTTTATTGACTACTGTTTAGAATCTGAAAATATAATAGTTTATGATGACGGTGGTTATGTCGGGAATATAGTTATGGTTGAAATTGAATATTTACTTACAATAATAAGATTATTATTTTTGTTGAAATACTAAAAGATAATAATATAGGGAGAAATTATTATGGAAATTAAAAGAAAAACTATTTTAAATGATGAGAAATACTTAAGGCAAATTTCTGAGTCTGTTGATTTAAAAAATAAATCTTATAAAGAAGATATAAACTTATTAGAAGAATTTTGTCTTGAAACAGAGTGCTTTGCATTGGCTGCAGTACAAATAGGTATTCCTAAAAGAATTATATACTTAAAAAATACAAGACTAGATGTACCACTTGAAAATAAGGATTACAATGAATCAGTTGTATTAATTAATCCAGTTGCTATATCAAAAAAAGGCCATACCAGATATTGGGAAGCTTGTTTAAGTTGTTTAGATAATATGGGGCTGGTAAATAGACCATATCAACTTGTAGTAAAATACTATGATGAAGATAAAAATTTACATGAAGATACATTTGAAGGCTTTTCTGCAACCGTTTTATCTCATGAGTTAGATCATTTAGACGGAATACTTCATATGGATATTGCTGAAGAAATTCTTAATATGGCACCAGAAGAAAGAAAATTATTCAGATTAGAACATCCTTATGAAATAATATCTAAAACATGTGAATATGAAGATGGTTTAGTAGTTAAATACTTGAAATGAGAATAATGTTTTATTATAATATTCGGTAAGATAAGTTTAAAAAAAAGGAGTAAGTTGTTGTAATGGCTTTAAAAAATATGTTTACAAAGATTAATGAAAAGTTTACAAGAGATTATGAATTTCAAGTTGATTTAGAAGATCATGAAGTTGAGAATCAAAATATATATAGATTACATTTTATTAACTATCATAGGATTGATGAATATGATGGTAATAAGGATAGTAATGTAGGTGTAATAGATTGGCCTTGTAAACCTTTTAAATTACCTAATGGGATGTCTAGAGAAGATGCATTTAAAGTGTTATCTTATTTAACAGATTTTATCGAAGAAAGAAACGACATTGAACCTTGTTCTTTAAAATCAGTTCTTACATTAGATAAAGCAATAGATTTAGAACGATTTGGTTTTTCAAGAGTCGAAGAATCAGATGATAATAAAGTATTAGATTTATTCACGGTTACAGGTAGATTATTACTATTTAAAAGAAGCGAATTATATAAAAAGTATTTTAATTGGTATAAAGAAGGTGTTACTTTAGAAGAAGTACATAGTATATATGATAAGTTAAGTATGAATTTTGAGAATATACATTGGGTTGATGAACAAGAAGAAAATGAATATTCAAGGTAGGAAAGGATGGTAATATTATGATTAAAGAAAATGCTGAAGATGTTAAATTTAGTAAGTTTGATTTTATAGAACTTTATTGTGCGTTAAATTTTGGTTATAGTTGTTCCTCGATTATAGTACATGAAGATTTTAAAAGAAAATTATATGAATTATATTTAGATGATGAGTTTAAAGAACTATTTGAAGATATACTCCCTGTGAAGGATAAAATGTTTCCAGAGAGCAATTATATGGATTTAGATACAGCTCTTATGATGGCTCAAGCACTTGGGTTATTAAGACTTGTAAATGGCGTTGGAAAAACAAAATCAATTATTGCTTTTGATGAATCATTAATGTTTGAAATATTGGAAAATTATGATGAAGAAGTAATTAATAAGATGGCTAAACTAGTTTGTAGAGTAAATGGTTTAGATGATCCAGTATTTTCTAGTGATGATTCAGAAATGATAAGAATTAGATCGCCTAAAAATAGATTTAGTAGCAGATAAATAACTGCTACTTTTTAATTTAATTAATATTTTTTAATAAGATAAATGTGGTATAATTTATTTGTGGTGAGATTAGAATGAAGAAAGATTTATTTGTTATAACAATTTTATGTGTGATTTTATGTCCTTATAACACGTTTGCTCATCCTGGAAGAACTGACAGCAATGGTTGTCATTATTGCAGAACTAATTGTGCTAGATGGGGATTGAATCAAGATGAATATCATTGTCATAGTGGTAATACCTATACTAATTCTTTAGGACAAGTTTTTAATGCAGATGGGAGTATGATTAATAGTTCTTCTAAAGTTGAATCAAATAATCAAATTACTAATAACACTCCAACTATTAAAAAAACAGTAGCTAAAAGTAGTGATAATTCTATTAAATCTATTATTGTTGATAATAATCAAATAGATGTTAATGATATTATGACATATCAAACTTCAAAAAGTACTGTTGATATAAAAGTTGAATTAAATGATTCTAAAGCAACTTATAAGATAGATAAAAGTACTTTAGTTATTGGAGATAATACTGTAAATATTATTGTTACAGCTGAAAATGGTAATTCAAAAAATTATGTATTAAATGTTACAAGAAAAGATTTAAGTAAAAATACAAATGTTAAAATATACGTTGATAATAAAGAAATTACATTTGAAAATGATACTGCTGAAATAAATTTGCCTACAAGCATGATTAATCTTAACTATAAATATGAACTAGAGGATGTTAATGCTAATCTATTTGTTACTGGTGATAAAAATTTAAAAGATGGTAAAAACTCTGTCATTTTTGAAGTAACAGCAGAAGATGGCACTAAAAAAACTTATACTCTTATAGTAAATAAAGCTGATGAAACTAATGGTTCCGCTATTATTGATAATGTTATTACCATAGGTATTGTAGGTGGTTTAGGATATGGCAGCTATAGACTTATAAAGAAAAAGAAATAATACCTAGTATTTGGGAGATAGTTTATGAGTTATGGGACTCTATTAGAAATGATAACGAAGTTTTATGTGAAGCAAGTAATATTTTAGTAGTTGAATTTGGTAAAAGTAATATAGAAAGTATTATTATTACATCATTAATGTTAGAAGATTCATTAAATTCTAGGCATTATGAATATATGGATGCTTATATTAAATTAGTTAGAACCATTTATAGTTAAAAATAATTCCTTATGTATTTAAAAAATAGAGAATGGAAAACTTATAAGAAAATCATAAGCCAAGGTAGTAAGGAAAGATTTAAAAGTGAAATGCTTTATAAATTAGAATTTAGTGATGTAGCTAAAAATCTTATGTTTAAAAGTTTAATAGAGTAAGCATGGAATGAAATTATAATGTATAAAAAGATTAAAGAACTTGGAAGTATTGCTTATTAAGAAACACTCGATTATAATAGATATGGAGAAGGATGAGATTATGAAAATTATAAAAAGATTTATTTTAATAATATTGTTTATGTATATAGGAGTTAGTAATACTTTAGCGGCTTCTAACCCATATAAACAAGCTGGTCCTTATGGAACAAACTGTACTTGGTATACTTGGGCTAAAGCCTATGAAAGAGCAGGAGTTGCATTGCCAACTTGGGGAAATGCTAGAACTTGGTATGAATCTGCTAGAAATGCAGGTTATAGTGTTGGTACAGCTCCCAGAGCTAATTCAGTAGTAGTTTGGAATATTACTAGTTATGGACATGTTGGTTATGTAGAAAGTGTAAGAGATGGAAAAATATATGTATGGGACTCTGATCAAGAATGTATTTCAAAAGAAGATGAAAATTATTGTTATGACAATTCTGTAGATGAAAGTACTTTAAGAGAATGTAAAAATAATATGAAAAAATCTGCTTGTGAATATGATCCTGCAGAAAATGTGATTGGTTATATTTATTTAGATGATGCCCCTAAAACACCGGCAGGTAATACTAATACTACAACTAATAATAAAACTACTTCTACAACAAAGAAAGTGACTACTAAGTCAGATAATAATTATATAAAAAGTATTACATTAAGTACTGGTAACATTGATTTTAAAAAAGAAACTTTAGAATATACTTTAGAAGTTGATTATAAAATCGATAAAATAAATGTAGGTGCTACTTTAGAAAATAGCAAAGCTACTATTAAGGGTACAGGAGATTATACACTAAATGTAGGAGTTAATGATATTAAATTAACTGTAACTTCTGAGAATAAAACAGAAAGAGTTTATACTATTCATGTAACTAGAAAAGAAGAAGAGAAAAAAGAAAGTAAAGTAGTAGTTAAAAAAGATATTAAAGAAAATAAAAGTAATAAAAAACTAATTATCTTAACTGTGTCTATTATTGCTATAATTATTGGGGTTGTAGGTTTTTTGATAATAAAAAGAAGGAGAAAAAATAAATAATGTATTCAGATTATATTGATATTGAAAGTTTAAGAAGATATTTAATTGACTATTTAGGTACTCTCATGATTGTTATAAATCCTGGGGTTATGTTTGATTTAGAAAGAGCAAGCAATGGTAGTGATGATGATGTTATTGAAGTTGCACTTGCTTATGGAATTGATTTAGATAATTTTAGTAGTTATTCTAGATAAGATAATATAAATATGTAGATAAGTTAACGTGCTTATCTTTTTTTCTTATATATATTTTCTTCTACGATTAAATTTAATTAAGCTTAATCGCGTTTGAAAAATTAACGCGTTTGAAAAATTGTAATAACTGTTATTGACATTTTCTAGGAAAAATAATATAATTTTCCTAGAAATAGGAAATGATGGATATGAATAATTATGATAAGATTTTAAATTGTGTCAGAGAAAAAAATGGGTATATTACAACAAAAGAAATAGATGAATTAGGATTTAAAAGATTTTTTTTAAGTAATTTAATAAACGAAAACAAGTTAGAAAAGGTTGGGTATGGAGTTTATAAATTGCCTGAATATCCTGTAGATAATTTTTATATTTTATCAAAATGTAGTAAATCAATGTGTTATTCGCACGCTACAGCGCTATATCTACACAATCTTACTGATAGAATTCCACTTGTATATGATATTACTGTACCATATAATTATAGCGGGAGTTTACTAGATAATAAGAATGTATCTTTAAGATATGTTAAAAATGATATTTTTGAATTAGGATTAGATATTATTAAAACTATTAATGAATTAGAAGTTAAATGTTATGATTTAGAAAGAACAATTTGTGATATTATAAAAGATAAAAATCGTATGGATAAAGAGATTTATTCCAAAGCATTAAAAGGATATGCTGAAAACAAAAACAAGAATATTTTAAAATTGATTAAATATGCAAAAATAATGGGGATTGAGAATGAAGTCGTAGAATTAATGGAGGTGTTATTATAATTTAATTCTGATAAATTAAATAGTGTAATTAAGAAAAAAACAAATGGTAATAGTAATCTTTCACATCATTTTCATCAAATGTTTTTCTTTGAACATGTATTGATGCGTTTAGAAAAAAGTGATTATAGAAACAATATAATTCTAAAGGGCGGAGTTTTATTATCATCAATAATTGGTGAAGATTTAAGAACAACCAAAGATTTGGATGCTACTTTAAAAAGTTTACCTTTAAATGAAGAAACTATTAGAAACATGTTTAATAATATTTTAAATATAGATATTAATGACAATGTAACATTTGAAATCGAAAGTATTAAAGATATTAGATCTGATGATGAATATGGGGGATTTCGTATTAATGTAAAAGGTGTATTTGATAAAATAAGAACTAATTTCTTTATTGAGATTACAACAGGAGATATAATTACTCCTAAAGAAATTAAATATAAATATAATTCAATATTTGAAGATAAAAAAATAAATATTCTTGCTTATAATTTAGAAACTATTTTAGCAGAAAAGTTTAATAGTATCATAAGTAGAAATATTGTTAATACGCGTGCAAAAGATTTTTATGACATCTATATGATAACGTATAATTTTAGAGATAATATAAACGAAACTAATTTATATAACGCTATTAAAAATACTTTTTTAAAAAGAAATACTGTTTTTGATATACCTGAATTTAAAGAAATAATAGAAATAATAGATAGCAGTGATACTTTAAGAAAAGTTTATATTGATTACCAAGAAAAGTTGGAATACACAAAACATGTAAGTTTTGATGATGCTTTAAAATCTATAAACGAAATTATTGCCATATTAGAAAATATATCAGATTAATATATTATTTGCTGTAATTATATATTTAGGAATCTAATAACCTTGGATTCTTTTTCATAAAGCACAACTTTTCATAATATAATTCTATAGGTGAATATGTATGTTTTATAATGAAATACATACTAGAATAAGATTTATAGTATTAGGGGTTATCATTCTATTTTTAATAGTGATACTAAAAATATTTTATATACAATTTTTTAGTTATAATAAATTAAATAATTTAACAGAACAGCTATGGAGTAGAGAACTTGTTATAAATGCTAATCGTGGTGATATAGTTGATCGAAATGGAGTAGTATTGGCAACAAGTATAACTACAACTACTATATATGTTATTCCTAACCAAATAAAGGATAAGGAATCTACTAGTAAAAAAATAAGTGATATACTTGGTTGTTCTTATGATGATGTTTATAAATATGTAAATAAAAGAAGTAGTATGGAAATAGTAAAGAATGGTAAAGATATAGATAGTGATACTGCAGATAAGATAAATGATTTAAAACTAGATGGAGTATATTTAGTAGTAGATTCTAAAAGATATTATCCTTATAAAGAAGCACTGGCACATATAATTGGCTTTGTTGGTAGTGATAATCAAGGATTAAGTGGACTTGAATTAACTTATGATAAATATTTAACAGGTACAAATGGCGTTTTAAAATATTATAGTGACGGTAAAGGTAATAAATTAGAAGTACCAGATAGTTATGTTTCTCCTACAAATGGAATGACACTGGAACTTACAATAGATATAGATATTATGTTGGCACTTGATAATGAGTTAGAAATGGCTAGTAAAAAGTATGATAGTGATTCAAGTTTAGCTATTGCAATGAATCCTAATACTGGAGAAATACTTGCGATTGGTAGTAAACCATCTTTTGATCCTGAAAACTATCAGAAGTACTCGGAAGAAGTTATTAATAGAAATTTACCAATATGGATGACTTATGAACCAGGATCAACATTTAAAATAATAACCTTGGCTTCTTCTATTCAAGAAAAAACAATAGATATATTCAAAGATAAATATTTTGATTCAGGTAGTATTACTGTTGATGGTTCTACTCTTCATTGCTGGAAACATGGCGGTCATGGGGAACAGACATACTTACAAGTTGTTGAAAATTCTTGTAACCCAGGATTTGTTGTAATGGGACAAAAACTAGGTAAAGAAACATTAATGAAATATATAAGAAATTTTGGATTTGGTTCTAAAACAGGTATTGATTTAAATGGAGAAGGTAATGGTATTCTATTTCCGACAAGTAAAATGGGTAATGTTGAGTTAGCGACAACTTCATTTGGTCAAGGTATAAGTGTTACACCTATACAACAAATAACTGCTGTTAGTGCAAGTATAAATGGCGGTAAATTATATAAACCGTATATTGTAAAAGGAATAAAGGATAATAGTACTAAGAGTAATGTTTATGAAAATAAAAAAGAATTAAAAAGAAGAGTAATAAGTGAAGATACGAGTGCTAAAGTAAGATATGCTCTTGAGAGTGTTGTAGCAAATGGTAGTGGTAGGAATGCTTATATAGAAAATTATCGAGTAGGTGGTAAAACAGGAACTGCTCAAAAAGTAAAAGATGGTCATTATATGGAAGGGAATTATATTTTATCGTTTATAGGTTTTATGCCAGCAGATAAACCAGAAATAGTTGTTTATGCTGCTGTTGATAATGCTAAAAATGCTCCACAATATGGTGGAACTGTATCTGCTCCTATTGCTAGAAATATTATGTTATCAAGTATAGATGTTCTAGATATAAAAGAAAGAAAAAATGGAATGCTAAAAGAATACATGTGGACTGATAAAAAATATTATGTAGTTCCAGATGTAGTAGGTATGACTATTGAAGAAGCTAAAAATGAGTTAAAAGAATTTAAAATTAATTATACTGGTAATGGAACTAAAGTTGTTTATCAATCACTTGGTGCTGGAAGTATGCAAAGCGAAGATACAGAAATAAATTTATTATTAAATTAGTGTAAATATATGTAAAAAAACAGTTACATAAAGAAAAAAAGTCTTATTTTATTGATATAATTGTAAGGAAAGAAAGATGGTAGGTGATTACATGCTAATATTAGCTAAAGCCGCAATGGCAATGATGTTAGGGTTTGTTCTTGCGATTGGTTGTGGATTAATTTTTATTCCACTTTTAAGAAAATTAAAATTTGGTCAATATATAAGTGAATTCATTAACCATAGACATATGGAGAAGAAGGGAACTCCAACTATGGGAGGAATTATATTTATATTACCTGTATTAATATCTTTGACGTTGCTATATGTTAATGGAAGTATATCATTAAGTTATAATTTATTTATATTAATATTTGTCTTCTTAGCATATGGACTTTTAGGATTTGCTGATGATTATTTAATTGTTGTTAAAAAGAATAATAAAGGTATAAGTGTAGTAACAAAATTTTTAATTCAAATGATTATAGCGCTTATATTCTTCTATTTATTTATGAAAAGTGGCGGTTCTAGTACTCTTAACTTTACTGCCCTAGGACTTACAATTCCACTTGGTTGGTCATTTGGTATATTTATACTTATCTTGCTTGTTGGTACAACTAATGCGGTTAATATTACTGATGGTTTAGATGGATTATGTGGTGGTCTTTCAGCAATTGCATTCCTTGCTTATGGTATAATTGCTTGGAATTGCGGGTGGTTAGAAGGATATCAAGAAATAGCTATATTCTGTTTTATCTTAACAGGAGCTTTATTAGGGTTCTTAATGTTTAATTCTCATCCAGCAAAAGTATTTATGGGTGACTTGGGATCTCTTGCTTTAGGAGGTGCATTAGCAACTATTGCTATTCTTACTAGACATGAATTATCTCTTGCTATTATTGGTGGCGTATTTGTTATTGAAGTTTTAAGTAGTTTTATTCAAATAATTGCAATTAGAAAATTTAGAAAAAAAGTATTTAAAAAAGCACCTCTTCATCATCATTTTGAAGAACTAGGTTGGGAAGAAACTGATATAGTTAAATTATTCTACGTTGCTGGTCTCTTACTTGCGATGGCCGCAATTACTTACGGAGTTTGGTTATAATAACTATTTAATGGGGGTTAATAGTTTGAATACAAAGAATAGAAAAATAATTTTTACATGTGTCTTACTTATAAGTATATTTGGACTCATTATGATATTTTCAGCATCATCTATATGGGCTAATTATAAATTTAATGATCCATTTAAGTTTGTAAAAATGCAATCTCTATTCTTTTTTGTTGGCATAATTATTATGTATATTTTGTCTAATTTAGATTATCATATCTTAAAAAAATATTCTAATATTATTTTATTTGTATGTTTATTATTATTAGTCCTTGTTTTAATACCTGGAGTAGGTACAGTTAGAAATGGTAGCCGTAGTTGGTTTGGCATAGGTTCTTTGGGAATTCAACCTAGCGAGTTTGCTAAATTAGGTTTAATTATATTTACTAGCAAATATTTAAGTAATAATATAAAAAATGTTAAAGATATAAAAAAAGGTGTTCTTCCAATTTTATTAGTAATTCTTTTCACCTTTGGCCTTATTATGTTAGAGCCGGATTTTGGTACTGGCATGGTTTTAGTGTTAACTTTAATTACTATGATACTTATAAGTGGTGTTAAGTTATCATTCTTTGTTAAAATAGGCATGGCTGGAATTATTGGAATTGTTGGCCTTATAATTGCCGCTCCATATAGACTTAAAAGAATTGTATCATTTTTAAATCCTTGGAGTGATCCTTTAGGTAGTGGTTATCAAATTTTACAAAGTTTATATGCAATTGGACCTGGTGGACTTTTAGGTCAAGGGTTCATGAATTCTAGACAAAAATATTTTTATCTTCCAGAACCTCAAACTGATTTTATATTCTCAATTATTAGTGAAGAATTTGGATTTCTAGGTATCCTTATAGTAAGTTCGTTATTTATAATTATTTTTTATAATTCAATTAAAATATCTTTATCCTGTAAAGACTTATTTGGAAAGTTTTTATCCTTTGGTTTAATCATTGGAATAATTATTCAGTCTCTTTTAAATTTAGCTGTTGTTAGTGGTTTAATTCCTGTTACTGGGGTAACCTTACCATTTTTATCTTATGGTGGATCTTCTCTACTTGTAAGTATGATTTCCATTGGGATAATTTTAAATGTTGGGAAAAATAATAATTAATGCGTTGCAGTACAAAATTACTAAAAAATAGGATTTTGTACAGCGTACAGTACAAAATTAACAATAGCATTTAAGATAATTATTCTAAATATGTTATTTCATGCAATACATTTTATTTTTCACAAAACTGTATTATTAATAAAAAAGATTTTTTATTAATTAAGAGATACATTGTGTAAAAAATATAATACAATGTATTGACAAAAAGATAATTTGAATATACAATTAGTTTGGAAAAGAGTGGTATTATGGAATCATTAACAATGAATGTTAGAGTGAATGCGAATGATAAGAAAAACTTTGAACAATTTTGTAATAGTGTTGGCCTAAACGTTTCTACTGCGGTTAATATGTTTATAAAGGCAGTATTAAGAGAGCAAAAATTACCTTTTGAAATTAAAACTGCTAATTATGATAAAATAATATATGAAAAATTAAAAGAAGCAGAAGAAGAAATGAAAAAAACAACAAAAAGATACACTTTAGAAGAAGTTAAAAGTAGTATGAATAGTATTATTAACAAGGATTAATATGTATAAATTGGAAATCTTACCTATTGCTAAAAGAGACATGGATAATATAATTTACTATGTTGCAAACTGTTTAAATAATAAAAGAGCAGCTAATAAATTATCAAAGGCTTTTATTAAAGGTATAGATAATATTTTGATTTTCCCTTGTGGTTCATCAGAGTATAAACCAATTTCAAAATTATGCAATCATTATAGATGCACTAAAGTAAAGAATTTTATTATTTTTTATATTGTAAATACAGAAAACAATTTGATTATTATTACTAGAGTGGCATATGAAAAAATGAACTTTATACATCTATTGAAATAGTTTGTTTATTATATATATCTTGATAAAGTAACAAAATATATTGATTAAAATGATTGCTAAGTTTAATGTTAGACAAGAGTAAAATTATTTAACGTACTCTTGTTTTATTATATGTAAAAATTTTTGCTTACATAAAATTTTTTTCTATGATATAATCTAAAAGTTCTCAAAAAATAGAAAGAAGGGATTATATGAAAGAATTAGATTTAGGTAAGGACAAAATTAATAAATTGTTATTAGAGTTTTCTATTCCTTGTGTTATAAGTATGCTTATAAACTCAATTTATAATATAGTTGACCAAATATTTATTGGTAAAGGAGTAGGTACGTTAGGTAATGGTGCTACTAACGTAATATTTCCATTAGTAATTATATTTAATGCTATTGCAGGTTTAATAGGAAATGGTGCCGCTGCTAATGTATCTTTAAAACTAGGAGAAAACAAAAAAGATGAAGCTCTTAAAAGCATAGGTGAATCTATTACTTTAACAGTAATAGTCTCTATTTTATTTAGTATTTTAGCCTATATATTTTTGCCAAAACTAGTTTATTTATTTGGCTGTACAGAAAACATTTATAGTTATGCAATTGATTATGGAAGAATCATAATATTAGGAGCACCATTTATGATAATTTATTCAGCACTTTCAAGTATCATAAGAGCTGATGGTTCGCCAAAATATTCGATGATCATGTTGGTTGTAGGTGCTATTATCAACTGTATTTTAGACCCAATCTTTATTTTTACTTTTGATATGGGTGTTAAAGGTGGTGCTATTGCTACCGTTATAGGTCAATTTGTATCATTTGTAATTGCAATTTTCTACTTAGGAAGATTTAAGTCAATAAAATTAGAAAAAGAATATTTTAAATTAGATAAATATATTTTAAAAATATTATCATTAGGTTTATCTTCATTTATAACTCAAACAACTATTTTAGTGTTATTTGTATTTATGAATAATATGTTAACTAAGTTAGGAGCATTTACTAAGTTTGGCGCTGATATTCCACTTTCAGTATATGGAGTTATATCTAAAGTAAATAGTTTATATATTTCGACTGTTTTAGGTATATCAATTGGTTCTCAACCAATTATAGGATATAACTATGGATCTGGTAATGAGTTAAGAGTAAAAGATGCTATTAAGAAAATACTTATATGTAATTTTACTATTGGTATTATATTTAATTTAATATTTATTTTATTCCCAAAAGAAATAGCAGGTGTTTTTATATCTAAAAGTGATGCAACATATCAATTATTTATTGATTTTGCTACTCTTATGTGTCATAGCTTCTTATTAGTAACTTGTTTAAATGCTTTAGAAATGACAACAAGTATAGTTATTCAGTCACTTGGTAATGTAGTTAAATCAACAGCAGTTACATTTATTAGACAAATTATTCTATTTATTCCAATTTCTTTATTATTAGCATTTATATTTGATAAAGGGATATATGGAGTATTATATGCAGGTTTTATTGCGGATATTTTATGTTTTATAATTACAATCTTTATCTTAAGAAGTGAATATAAAAAACTTGGTATAAAGGAAGAAACTTCTGTTAATGAAGAAGAACCAAATGAAGAAAATACCTATACGGGTAAACATATTGTTATAACTATTGCTAGAGAATATGGATCAGGCGGAAGGTTTGTAGGGGAACTACTAGCAAAGAAATTAGGTATATCTTTTTATGATAAAAAATTAATTAGACTATCAGCAAAAGAATCTGGTTTATCTGAATATTATGTAGGTAATGTAGACGAAAAGAAAAAATCTGGTAATTTTGAAAATAATAATGATGATAGATTATTTATTGCTGAAACTAAGGTAATTGAAAATTTAGCAACTCGTGAATCATGTATAATAGTAGGTAGATGTGCTGATTATATATTAAAAGATAACGAAGATACTGTAAATTTATTCCTTTATAGTGATGATGAAAACAAAATTAAAAGAGCAGTAAACTTTTATGGACTTAAAGAAGAAGATGCTTTAAAAGAGATAAATAAGATTAATAAAGAAAGACAAAAGCATTATAAATATTATACAAATAGAGAATGGTCTGATGTAAGTAATTATGACTTAGCAATTAATGTAGATAAATATGCTATTGAAAAAACAGTCGATATAATTTATGACTTTGTTAAGTAGATGTAAACAGTTGCATTCTAGGTTGACACTTTCTTGAAAACATAATATTCTTATTATAGAGAAGGGAAATATATTATGAATAATGAAAATAATAATCAAAATACAAATATAGATTCAAATTCAGTTGTAAATATTGATTTAGAAACTGCTTTATCTATGCAAAACTTAAATCAACCTACAGAAACTCCAGTAAATAATGGTGTAGTAACTGAAACTCAAGAAGAAATAGAAACTTTAGAAGTACTGGATACACCAGCAGTTAATAATCAAACTCTAAATAAACAAAACGAAGAACTAGCAAATAGAAATGTACAAGAATCTACTTTGACAAGTAGTGAAGAAATAGATCGAGAACAAATAAATAATTTTAATTCTAATATTTCTTATGAACCAGTGAATGCTCCAATAACTACACCAACATACACTAGTAATTTAAGTGATGATCATGATAAAGAATTGGATGAAGAACTACTTAAAGCTTTTATAGGTAATAACTATGAAAAATTAACTACTAGACAATTTAATATCTCAGCATTTTTCTTTACTGGTGCTTACATGTTCTATCGTAAGTTAACTGGATATGCAATATTATACTTTTTATTAGTGCTAATAATTCAAGGAATATTTAAGGTGATTCCAATATCAATTGTTTTTAATATATTAGTTGGATTATTTTTCAATAAATTTTATGTTAATTATGCTAAAAAAAGAGTAAATAAAATAAAGAATGCTAATGTTCATAGGCAGCCAAAAGATATAAAATTGATTTGTATGAAAAGTGGTGGAGTAAGTGTAGGTAATATATTCTTAGGTTTACTCTTAGAAATAATTATTACTTTTTTACTTGCTTTTGCTTTAATGTACGCTGGAATGAGTTTTTTATCATCAAATATGGACTCAATAATGGAATCATTTAATAAAAAATTACAAGATGGAATTAATAATATAGACTTTAACGCTACAGGTGAATACGATGGTGCTACTATAACAAACACCACTCTTATTATGAAAGATGAATTTATTATGAGTGTTCCAGGTGTATTTACAAATAATTCAGAAACCTTTAATTATTCTTATTCTTTTAAAGAAGAAGAAAGTGACTTTAATAAGTGTGAATTTACTTTTGAATCTATAAAAGGATATAGTACTAGTGAATCTTTAATTAAACAAATGGCAAAGTATTATAAAAATGATATTGATATTGATGTAACAAAAAATACTATAAATAATTTAGATTGGTATTGGTTTAAAACTAAAGATTCATTTAGTACTGTTTACTATTACGGTGTTGTAAAAAATAATAAAGTATATTTATTAAAATATGAAGATGGAACTAAAAATAGTAATGATTGTGAAAATTATAGAACTCAAATAATTAATTCAATTAAAACAAATAATAAAGCATGAATGCGGTAAGTATTCATGCTTTATTTGAACTCTATATAATTGTGAGAGCAAGCCGTTATAAGCCGATTCATTATTGCAGTACCAAGTTTTTCTTTTTTAACTCCTTCAATTACTACTAAATCATAACTTGTATTGTCAATTTCTCTTAATATATGAAATATATTATGAGATATTTCTTCTAGTGTTTCTCCCATATTAATGGCATTTTTAAATTTATTTATATTATTCTTCCTGCACACTAACAACCAAATTATTATCTTTTTCTAATTCGTTAACTTTCTCAATAAATTTGTCAAAATTGGGGGAATAAATTAAAAGGCGAACTTTTTTTCTTTGGTGCGTAATGTTTATATTTCATTCCTGGAGATAAAACAGTATCGTTTTTACTTATAGTTTTAAATATATTTTCATCAAGTCTTGCATTAAACCCTTTTTCTTGAAAATCTTCAAGAGTTATTTTGCCAGGCCTTAAAATAATAATCTCATCATTTTCAACTTTAATTACAGTTGATTCAAGCCCAATATCTGTGTCACCGCCATTAATAATGCATGAAACCTTATTTTCTAGTTCACCTATTATATCGTTTACATATGTTCCACTAGGACGCCCTGATATGTTAGCAGAAGGTGCTGCGATGGGGACTTGAGCATAACTAATTAATTTGTTCGCAATTTCGTTACTAGGCATTCTTACGCCGACAGTATCTAAACCACCGGTTACTATAGGTGGAACTATATCACTTTTATTAAAAATTATAGTTAAGGGGCCGGGGAAATATGTGTCTATTAATTTTTTTTCAATTTCAGTAATATTTTTAGTAATTGTTTTAATCATATCTACATTGCTTACGTGAAGTATTAATGGGTTATCACTAACACGTCCTTTAGCAGTAAAAATTTTCTTACAAGCTTCGGCGTCAAGTCCGTTTGCACCAATGCCGTATACGGTCTCAGTAGGGAATATAACTAGTTCTCCATTTCTTATTAAATTACTAGCTTCTTTTAAATCATTATCATTAATTTCAGATTTTGCATCAATATATAATTTCATACTAATCACCTTGCAAATATTATATATCAAAAATCGTTGCTTAAAAAGTCAAAATTTGATAATATAATTCTGGTGGTATTTATGAAGAAATTATTAGGTTTAATAACTATTTTATTAACTCTTAGTGGATGCACAAGAATAAGTGATACTCTTCCTAAAGGAGTAGAGTTAGAATTATTAAAAGAAGTAGAAGTATATAATGATGCTTCTATAAAAGATATCTTAAGAGATAATAATGTTGAAGTATTAAATAAAAAAGATAAAATTAATACAAATTCTCTAGGTAATAAAGATATAGAAATAGAATATAAGTATAATAAGAAAAAATATATATATCAAACAAGTATTAAAGTGGTAGATACAGAAGTTCCTAAAATATTAGGAGGTACTAATAAAACTACATTAATTGGCGAAGAATATAATTTTTGTGATCATTTATTTTATGGAGATAACTATGATAAAAAGCCAAAATGTGATGTCGAAATTGATGTTGATTATGAAAAAGTTGGTACTTATACTGGTGATGTTATTGTAACAGATTCTAGTGGTAATAAAGAAACTAAAAGTATTAAACTAAATGTAATAAAAGAATATCCTAAGAATAGTGTTACTCCTAAAGAAGTTACACCAGTACTTTTTAGTGATATAGTAAGTAAACATAAAACTGATAATACTCTTGTTGGTATAGATGTATCAAGATGGCAAAAAGAAATCGATTTTAAAAGCGTTAAAGATGCAGGATGTGACTTTGTAATTATGCGTATGGGTATTCAATCACATTATGATAAAGAAATGAGTGTTGATGCTTATTTTGAAAAGAATTATGAAAATGCTAAAAAGAATGGATTGCAAGTTGGGATTTATATGTATTCAAGTGCAAATACTCCTAAAATGGTAAAAAAACAAGTTAAATGGATGGTTAAAGAATTAAAAGATAAAGAATTTGACTTACCTGTTGCTTATGACTGGGAAAACTGGTCTAAGTGGAGTAGTTATAATATGAGCTTTCATGATATAAATGAAGTATATAATGCTTTTAAAAGTGAACTTAAGAAAAATAAAATGGATGCAATGCTTTACAGTAGTAAATATTATTTAGATAATGTTTGGGATACAACTAATAAAAATAATAAAGTATGGCTTGCGCATTATACTGACAAGACTAATTATCAAGGAAACTATTATATGTGGCAACTTACAAGTAATGGTAGTATTCCTGGTATAGAAGGTTATGTAGATATAAATGTTTTATATAAATAATAAAGTTTATCTTATTCTTAATTATAAAGATTCTTTTCTATTTGAATCATCTGATAATATGGATGTAAATATATTAAATGATTATTTAGATAATTCTAATTCTATGTATGATATACTTATAAAACTTGTTTATGATAAGTTTGGTATATCTATTATAAAGGATAAAATTATGCCTTATGATACTAAAAATAATGTTTATAGTTATTCATTAACTGATAGAGAATATGATAATATATCTAAAGAGTTTATGTATATTAAAAAAGATTCTTTAAATATGTATAATATTATTCCTTTAGAATATAAAGCTTATTTAAATAACTTTGTTCTAAAGAAAGAAAAATCATGTGGTGCTATAATTTTAAAAGATAGAAGAGTGTTAATAATAAAACAAACAAATGGATATTGGAGTTTTCCTAAAGGACATATAGAAAATAATGAAAGGGAAGAAGATACTGCTTTAAGAGAAGTAAAAGAAGAAGTTAATTTAGATATAAAACTTGATAATAATTTTCGAGAAGTAATAACTTATTGTCCTAATAAAATAAATACTTTAAAAGATGTGGTATATTTTTTGGGATATCCTATTAATGAAGATATTGTACTTCAAGATGAAGAGGTTATGGAATATAAATGGGAATCTCTTAGTAATATAAAACTTGAGTATAAAGGAAATATAATAGAAGAAGTTATAGACAAACTTATAATTTATTTAAATAATTAGTATTAACAATAGAATGTTTTTTATAAAATCATTATTGAAATTTAAGGATGAAATACTTTACAAGGAGCATATAATTTAGTATAATACTATTGAAGTTTTTACTTAGTTTAGAAATGATTTCCGTTATTTAGACTATGTTTAAACCGATTAAAAAAAGAAGGAGGAAATAAAATGGCATTAGCTAAAGAAGAAAAAGCAAAAATTATTAAAGAATTTGCTAAGAATGAAAAAGACTGTGGTTCTGCTGAAGTACAAGTTGCAATTCTTACAAAAGAAATTAATGATTTAACTGAACATTTAAAAGTTCACAAACATGATTTTCATTCTAAAAGAGGACTTTTAATGAAAGTTGGTAGAAGAAAAAAATTACTTGCTTACTTAAAAGAAAATGATGTTAAGAGTTATAGAGAAGTAATTAAAAAACTAAATTTAAGAAAATAAGGCACTTATATATTTTTGTGTCTTTTTTTTATAGAAATGGAAGGTAGAAATGAAAAAAGTATTTGAATTAGACTTTTATGGAAGAAAAATAGTAGTAGAAAATGGAGAACTAGCTAAACAAGCAAATGGTGCAGTTCTTGTAAGATACGGAGATACAGTTGTATTATCTACTACAGTAGTTAGTAAGAATGCTAACTTGTTATCTGATTTTTTTCCATTACAAGTTTTATATAATGAAAAATTATATTCTGTAGGTAAAATTCCTGGCGGATTTATTAAAAGAGAAGGAAGACCTACTGATAATGCAACTCTTGCAGCACGTATGATTGATAGACCTATGAGACCTTTATTCCCTGAAGATTTTCGTAATGAAGTTCAAATAGTAAATACAGTACTTAGTGTTGATCAAGATAATTCACCAGAGATGACAGCTCTTTTAGGTTCGTCACTTGCAACATGTATAAGTAAGGTTCCTTTTAATGGACCAGTTGCTGCTGTTAAAGTTGGTAGAGTAAATAAGAAATTTGTTATTAATCCAACTGTTGAAGAACTAGAACTTAGTGATATTGATTTAACAGTAGCAGGAACTAAAGATGCAATTAACATGGTTGAAGCTGGAGCTAAAGAAGTTAGTGAAGCTGATATGTTAGATGCTTTAATGTTTGGTCATGAAGCTATTAAGAAATTAATTGAATTTGAAGAAGAAATAATTGAAGAAATTGGTGTTCCTAAAATGGAATATCCTAAATTAGATATTAGTGATGAATTAAGAGAAGAAATCACTAATAATATTAAGGATGATGTTGATAAAGCATTAAGAATAAAAGAAAAATTAGAAAAATATGCTGAGTTAGATCGTATTAAAGAAGAATTAATTAATAAATATGTATCTTTAAATGAAGATATGAAAGATGATGAATTGAAAGAATTAACTACTAAAGTTGCGTTAATATTTGACAGTGTTAAATATGATGTATTTAGACATATTGTAGTTAATGATAAGATTCGTAGTGATGGCAGAAAAATGGATGAGATTAGACCACTTTCTTGTGGGATAGATTATTTACCAAGAACTCATGGTAGTGCTTTATTTACTAGGGGAGAAACACAAAGTTTATCTGTTACAACATTGGGTGCTTTAGGTGAACATCAAATACTTGATGGACTTAGTATAGAAGATGAAAAAAGATTTATGTTACATTATAACTTCCCACAATTTAGTGTTGGAGAAACTGGTAGATATGGTTCTCCTGGAAGAAGAGAAATAGGACATGGTGCATTAGGAGAGAGAGCTTTATTACAAGTTATTCCTAATGAAGAAGAATTTCCTTATACAATAAGAGTTGTATCTGAAATTCTTGAAAGCAACGGTTCATCTAGTCAAGCAAGTATTTGTGCTGGTTGTTTATCACTTATGGCTGCTGGTGTTCCTATAAAAGCACCAGTTGCAGGTATTGCAATGGGTCTTATATCTAATGGTAAAAAGTATACTATTCTAACTGATATTCAAGGTTTAGAAGACCATTTAGGAGATATGGACTTTAAAGTTGCAGGTACTAGAAATGGTATATGCGCACTTCAAATGGATATTAAAATAGATGGTGTTACTAAATCTATACTAAAGGAAGCTCTTGCTCAAGCAAAAAAAGCAAGAATGCAAATTCTTGATGTAATGGCTGATGTAATTAGTGAACCTAGAAAAGAATTAAGTGAATATGCTCCAAAAATAGATACATTTAAAATTGATCCTGAAAAGATTAAAGATGTTATTGGTCGTGGTGGAGAAATGATTACTAAGATTATTCTTGAAGCAAGTAATGTTAAAACTGTCAATGATAAAGATGCAGTTAAAGTAGATTTAGAAGATGATGGTAGAGTAATAATTTATCATACTGATAAAAATATTATTGCTAAAACTAGAGAAATGATAGAAAATATTACTCGTGAAGTTGAAGAAGGCAAAGTATATAATGGTAAAGTTACTAAAGTAGAAGACTTTGGATGCTTTGTTGAGTTATGGCCAGGTTGTGAAGGATTAGTTCATGTATCTCAACTAGATAATAAAAGAGTGGAAAAACCAAGTGAAATTGTGTCAATAGGAGATGAAATACTAGTTAAATCTCTAGGATATGATAATAGGGGAAGACTTAATCTTTCTAGAAAAGATGCTTTACCTAAAGAAGAAGATAATAAAAAGAAGGATAAAAAAATAAGATTAATTAAGAAGAAAGGAGAATAATATGGAAGTTGGTTTAATTATTATTATATTTTTCTTAATACTGTTTTTATCTAGCATTAAGCAAATTAATGAATATGAAAGAGGAATATTATTTAGATTTGGTAAATTCAAAAGAATAATGAATCCAGGTTGGAAAATGGTAATACCTATCATAGATTTTTATAAGAAAGTTGACATTCGTACTAAGGCTGTCGATGTTCCAGAACAAGAAACAATTACCAAAGATAATGTAAGTGTTAAAATAAATGCTGTTATATATTATAAGATATTTGATGCAAGTAAGGCTATTCTTGCTGTAGAAGATTATTATTATGCAGTTGGTCAACTTGCTCAAACAACTATGCGTAATGTAGTTGGATCAGTTACTTTAGATGAATTACTTGCTGAAAGAGAAAAGATTAGTGAAGAAATATGTAAAATAATTGATAAAGCTACTGATCCATGGGGGATTAAAGTAGAGAACGTAGAACTTAAAGATGTTTCGCTTCCACAAGAAATGAAAAGAGTAATTGCTCGTGCTGCTGAAGCTGAAAGAGAAAAAATAGCTGTAATAACTAAAGCTAGTGGAGAAGTGGAAGCTTCTAATAATTTAGCTAAAGCTGCTAAAATAATGAGTGATACTCCAGGTGCATTACATTTAAGAACTTTATCTACTATCAGTGATATTTCATCTGATCAATCAAATACAATTGTATTTGCATTACCAGTTGAAATACTTGAAGCGATTAAAGGTAAAATAGATAAAAAATAACAATGTTTGTTATAGATTCAAAGTCATGTATTAATGTTAGTAAAAAAAGAACAAGTTTCGTAATTGAAACTTGTTTTAATATTCCATTTTATATAAATCTAAATATTCTTCTAAACATAAATCTTCATCATGCATAATAGTTGCAACATCTTTACCAACATATCTTATATGCCAATTTTCTTCCATATAACCTGTTAGAAATACTTTGCTTTCTTGATATCTAACTACAAATCCATAATTATGAGCATTGTTTAAAAGCCATTTGTAATCTTTTTCGTCTAATCTAGATCCTTTTACACTAGGGTCATTTAAGTCTACTGTAAGACCGCTTTGATGATCTGAATAACCGGGGCGAGCAGAGTAAGTATCTGCTTTTTCTTTACCATCTTCACTTACGTATTTATCATATAATGCTTTTTGGAAATTATAACCCCTGTAAGCAGTGGTCGATTCAAAAGTGATGTTATCTTTCTTTGCAGCTTCGACCATCAACTTATAGTTTTTTGCAGCTTCTTTAGTCATTTTAGCACCACGATTTGAATCGAATAATACTACTAAATCTTCTGGAGTATAATCGTTATCAACGTGATAATATTTGTTGATTAAAACTAAATTAGTATGTTGAAATGGAGATTCAGAAGTATTTGTATAGAATTCATTATCTATTCCAATATTAACATAAGTTACTATATCTTTATACTTATAGTTTTTGTTTTTTTCATGATATGCTTCATATCTTGAATACTTATCTACATCAAAATTTTTAATATTATAATAATTACTTATATCTATATAATCTATATTTTTAAGTTTTTCTTTATTTTTATCACTTAATTTATTTATATATGATAATTCCTTTTTACTATAATTTTTATTTATAAAGTACTTATCTTCTTCTGTTAGAGTAGTTGAAGTACTTTTAGTAGTCGTATCATCTTTCTTATTCATAGTTAAATTATATGCTATAAATATCAGAGGTATTAGTACTATACCTACTATTAATACTATAAAGCTTTTTTTTAACTTTCTTCTCCTTTTTGCCATTTTATCACCTGTACTAATTATATTACAAAATAAAAAAACAGTAAACTATTTATTTACTGTTCTTGTCTTACCTGTAGCAGTCCATCCTGCCATAGATTTATTACTTGACCATGTATATTTATATTTAGTAGTACAACTTCCTGTATTCTTACTAGCGTTAACTACATCGCCATTTTTAATATAACATTTAGTATTTTCGCCACTACCAGTTCTGAATTGGCCTTTACCACATGTATATTTATAGTAGTTATTACCACCATTTAAGATACATTTAGTTTGATCTTTACTATCTTTCTTATATCCACTAGGACAAGTATAACTTACTGTAACAGTAGCTCTATGTCTGTTATCAGAGTAGTGATAGCATGTACCACCAGATAATGAGTATCCACTAGGACAAGATAAATCTTTTGTTATTTTAGTATTCTTAGTACATTTAGAACCATTTAATGTGTAAGATGAATCACTACATGAGTAAGTAGTATGATTTGTACCATCAGTATATGAGTTTACATATTTATAACAAGTATTACCACTCTTAGTATATCCATCAGGACATGTAGAATTTGATAATTTCTTGATAGGATCAGCTGTAACTTTTACAGATTTAGTACAATAATAAGTATAATATTTTTTATTACAATTTGTTGTACAATTTTCTTTAGCTTTTCTTCCTTGGTATACACAACTAGGTCCTAAGTTTTGATATGTTTCTAAATATTTTTTACCTTCTTTAGTAGTATACTTATAACATGTCATACTAGCACCACTACCACTAGATTTATAACCACTACCACAAGTATAAGTGTATTTTTGAACTAAATCAGTAGTCTTTTTAACTCTTTTAACACATCTATTACCGCTTACTTCATATCCGCTAGGACAAGTAGTTCTAGTATTTGCTATTGCATTAACAGTAGATGTTCCAGTTTTAACACATCTATTACCACTTCTTGTATATCCAGCATCACAACTTGCATAAGCAGTATCAGTATAACTAGTGTAGCAGTAATCTCCAGATAAATAACCACTAGAACATGATTTGTTTTCTTCTTTTGTAGCAGTAGTAGTTTTATCTAAGTTAACTAATGTTTTAATAGCCGCTACTTCCTTAGTTTTATAACATTTACCATTTGATAATGTATATCCACTAGGGCAACTAGTATTTGAATCACATGAATTATAAGCTTGTTTATATTCATATTGAGTTACTTTTGTTTTAGTTGCTGTCTTCTTAGTTTCTAACTTAACACACTTACCATCACAGAATTGATTACATCCAAGTGTTTCAGTAACAGTAGCAGTTTCGCTATCGCAAGATAACTTAACGCTCATAACATACTTACCACCATTATTAGTAAGTTTTACATAAGATACTTCTTGGTCGCAAGCTTTACCATTTTTATCACTAAATGGAAGTAATAAACCTTTATCAATTAAGTCTTGTAAAGATAATCTTATTGAGTTTCCATCAGTAGGTAATTCGCCAGCAATATTCCAATAATTTCTTCCAGTTTCTTGCATGTATCTTATATTTTCAATAAATTCTTTAGAATATGTTTCTAATGATTTACTTTCTGTTTTATCCACTGTTTTAGTGTTATCTTCAGCCTTATTATTACTTTGACTATTAACTTTACCAATTAACCATATTAGAACTAGTATTAATAGAATTATACCTAACGCAACTATGCTTCTTTTAATAACTAATCCCCAGTTAATTTCTTTTCTTTCTTTCTCAGTATACATATTTTACCCCCTAACTAATTTAGCGATCTTGTATAAGTGCAATCACGTTCAAACACTTCAATTTGCATTACAATATCATTTATTAACTCATTAGCAGTTATATTGTGTTCTGTTAAATCTTTACTAACAGTAAGTTCTCCATAATTTACAAGTACTGCTGCACCAGGACCAGCCATAAATTCAGCAAGTAAACCTTCAAGTGATGGAGTTAAGAAACCATCTTCTTTATTTACTGTATACATAGTATCAATTAAGTTTTGTGCATTTTCTTTACTAGAATCTAAATAGAACTTAGTAATAGCATCTGCTAGTGTTTCATTAAATTTATCATAATCACTACCATCAGTAATATCTAAATATCTATAAGTATCTAATATATTAGCACATCTATTACTATCAATAGATTCATATCCAGGTACACCAGCCATATTATTAAATACATCTGTACTAGCTTCATTTCCTATATCTGCATAAGTATCATATGAATCATAATCTTGCATTGTAGAAGTAATATTCTTACCATCATAGATATCAAATAACATTTCATCTACATCATTTACTTTAATACCAGCATTATTTTCATTTAAGATACTCATAATCATAGTAGAGTTACTAGCTAATTTTTCGGCATCACTAGGTCTAACTCCTTTACCAATAAAGTAGTCATAACTTTCAGTATTATATTCTAACTCAATTGTATTATCTGGATCTACATCTACAGCTTTTTCTTTTGATTTAATATCCTTGGCTATAAAGAACGCTCCAACTAGAATAGCAGTAGCAAGTACTACAGCACCAATTTTTTTAGCAATAGTTCCTGTTTTGGTAGCTTTTTCTTTCTTAGCTTCTTTAAGTTTCTTTGTTAAATCATAATGTAGTATTTTTAATTTATCTAATCTTCCTTCAAAGTCTTCTTGACAATCAACTCTGTAAAGAAAATCATCTGTTTCTTTATGTTCATCTAACTTATCTTCATAGTATCCCATTTTTTCAAGTTCTTCAAACATATCGTAACATTCTTGAAATAATTTTTCTTCTTCTGCAGATAAGTTTTTAATCTTTAACACTTCATTATCAACTTTCTTGAATTCACTATTTTCATTGTTTTCGCTCTTAGGTTGTCTTTTTAACATATCAATGTATTGATTGATAAGTGCCAATTGACCATTTAACGCTATCAATTGTAATTCTTCATCAGCTGTTCTTTTTTCTTTAACTTCTAATTCTTGAATAGCTTTTGCTAATTCATTTCTTGTTTTTATTAGTTTTTCCATATTATTTTCCATATTAATCCCCCTTAACTGATTTATACGAGCTATATGATACCACAAAAACCTTGCAATGTCAAACAAAAGTAAATAGATATTTACATTTTTAGTCACATTCTTTCACATAAATAGGTTTTTTAGCTAATTCAAACTGTAAACATTTAGTGTTTGTAATAAGTTCATATAGAGAAGCTGCAACAAGTTCATATCTATAAATATATGAATTCTTATCTATACAGGTGTTTATTTCTTTCTTTATTTTACTTAAATAATTTTTTCCTTTATTATTAAAACCAAGTACTCTTATATAAGAATTATTTATATCATTAACATCTTTTTCTATACCCAATAGAATATGAGTAAGCATCCTATTAACTCGATTAAAAGTATATCTCTTAGATTTAACATTATTTATAAGTTCTTCCATACTATTAGATTTATAGATAACATTCTTTAGTTTTTTATCTAATCCTTCTGTAACATCTAAATAATTATCTAAGTAGTTATCTGTAATTATTTTATACTTTAATAATTCAAATAACTTATCATAATCTATTTTACTAATAAGTTCTGATTTATATCCAGGAATAAATTTATTTATATTTTTATTATCTTGTAATTTTTTTCTAATATTAGTGGCACTTATAATACAAGAGTTATCACTTACATCTAAATATTCATTAGTTCTTTTTATACTAGTATATTCAATGTTATATTTATTTTCTAATATACATTTTATATAGGATATTCCTAATAAATCGTTAGGTTTTATTTCATCTATATTTAAACTTTTAGCCAAGCTAACGGGATAACTCATTCCAGTTTTTAAGTTTTCTTTTACAAGTTTATCTATTTCATTTTTATTTTCTATTTGTTTTTTTGCAATACTTTCTAAAATACTTATGTTGTCACATTCACTACCAAAAACTATGCGGTTTACCTGAAACTTATTAAGAATCTCTATACTTTTACTTGCAAATACATCAGCGCTTTGAGTACCATATATTGTAGGTAATTCCAAGACTAAATCTACGCCATATTCTAAAGCAATTTTTGTTTTATTAGATTTACTCATTAAAGAGATACTTCCGCGTTCTAAAAAATAACCATTAATCACCAAAATAATAGTTGAGTCTTTAAATAATTCTTTTACTTTATTAATATGATACAAATGTCCATTATGAAAAGGACTATACTCACAAATAATTCCAATTGATTCCATATTTTCACCGCTTAAAATATAGCATGCTTCATAAATATTTGTCAAATAGCTTAGTTTTTTATATAATAACTCCATAAGGAAGTGACAAGTATGATTATTGTGGTTTGTGGTCCAAGTGGAGTAGGTAAAACTAAAATGAGTATAGAACTTGCTAAATATTATAATGGGATTATTATTAATGCAGATGCAACTCAGATATATAAAGAACTTGATATAGGTTCTTCTAAAGTAAAACCGAGTGAAACGGAAGGTATTAAACATTATATGATAGATATTAAAAGTCCTATAGAAGAATATAATGTTTTTGAATATCAAAAAGATACACGCAAAATACTATTAGATAACACTGATAAAAATATTATTATAGTAGGTGGAACAGGTTTATACATTAATGCTTTACTATATGATTATAAATTTGATATAGATAATCCAACTAGAGATAAAACTACTAATCATGCTAAAGAATTATATAAAGCCTATTATATAGGACTTACTACCGATAGGAAGATCTTATATAATAGAATTAATAGTAGGGTTGATGAAATGGTTAGAGAAGGACTTATCAGTGAAGTAAAAAAACTATATGGAAAATATCCATACAGTAAAATATTACATTCTGCGATAGGTTATAAAGAATTAATTAAATACTTTAATAATGAACTAACTCTTGATGAAAGTATAGAACTTATTAAGAAAAATACACGACACTACGCTAAAAGGCAATATACTTGGTTTAATAATAAACTTGATGTAAATTGGTTTAATGTAGATTATGATAATTTTAATAATACTGTAAAAGATGTGATTGATTATTTAAATTCTAAATAAACACTTTTATTAAAATTATGTTCATCAACGTTGACATCTCCGCTGTCAGCTTCTTTTAATTCTTGTTCATTAACTAAGAAATACTTATGATACAAGTAATCTTTACCATCATCACTAACTGGATCATCCCAAGTTAAATCTATATGTAACCATTTATTATCTATCTTAACAGCATTCCAGATATGTCCGGCGTCTTTATCTTTAAGTTCATATAGGGTAGTAGCTACTTTAAAATTTTCGTACCCTAACTTGGATAATATTATAGCCATCAAGTCAGCATATCCGTTACAAGTTGCATATCCTTCTAAAGCAGGACCATAAGCCATGAAAGACCTATATTTACTGTTACCTTCATTATTACGTGTTACATCATATTTAACATTATTTATTATATAGTCATGAATTCTTTTTAAATTATTATTATCAGTATCACTCTCATTATAGTTGCTACTAATTATTTCATCTACTTTTTTATTAATAGAATTAATATCATCTTCTGTATATAATTTAGTTATCTTAATATTTATTTCGCCGCTTTCGTTTATAGTAGTTTTTATTTTGTCATAGCTATTATATGGATGAACAAAGTTATTTACGTGAGCAAGTGTTGTGTCGTCACGAGTAAGAGTCTCCATATCACTTATGCAACTAGTATATTCACTTGGACAGTAGAATGTAAAATCATCCCAACCGTTATTTAACATACTAAATACAATATCTATTAAATCTTGCTTAGAGTAGGGAATATAATCCTTACTATTTTTAACGTACAAAAAATTATAATCTTTTTTATATTCATTTTTATCTTTTATTATTAATTTTTGATTATTAACAAGTCTTTTACTTAAATAATCACTGATAGACTCATTTTTGTATATTACTAAGCCTATTAAAAGAATAGAAGTTATTATTACCAAAGTTTTCTTCATATTAAGACTCCCTTCTAAAGTTAATTTTATCAAAAAAAAATAAAGTAGACAACTACTTCATATTTTTAATTTTAGCATTTATACGTGATTTTTCACGATTAACTTTATTTTCTTTAATTAAACCTTTTTGTAAAGCTTTATCAATATTTGTTTGTAATTCTTTAAACTTGTTATTAGCGTTTTCTGCATTACCAGCTTTGATTTCTTTTTCACAAGCTTTAATTAAATTGTTAACTCTAGCTTTAAGTTCGTGATTTTCATTTGTTTTCTTAGCAATTACTTTAACTGCTTTTTTAGAACTTTTAATATTTGGCATAAATTCCCTCCTTAAAAATACATATTCATTCTATCAAATAACTTGATTATTTGCAAGAAAAAAATGCGCATTTGCACATTTCCGTTATCTTGAACTAGAACTTTCTTTACTTTTCATTAAGTCTTGATAAGCTCCATATCCATTTTCTTTAATGTAATTATCTTTTTCTACAGCCATAATTGTTAAGTTATCAAGTAGTGCTTTTCTTTCTTCAACTTCCGCTGTTGTGTCTAAAGATTCGCTAGAAAGTCTTTCAATTGCTTTACTTAAAGCAGAGTATTGAATAGCATATTCAATAGCTTCATCTATAATTAGTCCACACATACTAGCTACCTTATCATAACTTTTGTTTATAAAGTTTTCCTTAATAACTTCTCTAGTTAACATTTCGTATCCTTGGATTGGATTTTCAATACGTTTTGTTTCGTAATTAATCATTTTCGATTCCCCCGTTTCTTAATGACAATTATTGTAAACTAATTATGTGAGTTTGTCAAGTATATTTTTTTCTTTTTTTGAAACACAACTTTTTGTAGTAATTTAGTTAATAGTGTGATATAATTAATTAGGCCCAAAAAGGAAGTAATCCGCTTATAGTAAATTTTTATAATGATTACGGGTAAATATATTATTTAGAAAGGAAGTGTACTATGGCTAATTTAGTTGATAAAATTAATGAACGTCATGTAAGAAAAGATATTCCAGAATTTCGTGTTGGAGACACTGTACGTGTTGATGTTTGGGTAAAAGAAGGAAAGAAAGAAAGAATCCAAGCTTTTGAAGGATTAGTAATTGCTAAGAAAGGTGGAAGCGTTTCAGAAACATTTACTGTTCGTAAAAAAAGTGGTGGAGTAGAAGTTTACAGAGTATTTCCTGTTAATGCTCCTACTATTGATAAGATTACAGTAGTAAGAAAAGGTCTTGTTAGAAGAGCTAAACTTAACTTTATTAAAAACATGAAAAAAGAATATAAGGTTAAAGAAAGAAATTAAGGTATTAGCCTTAATTTCTTTTTATTATGGGTGATATAGTGAAAAAAGTATGGAAATTTATTAAAGATAAAGGATTGTTATCGTATATTATAATTATATTAGTAGTTATTTTAATACGTTCATTTATTGTGACTCCGATAAGAGTAAATGGAACAAGTATGGATCCTAATCTTAGTGATGGGGAAATAATGATCTTAAAAAAATATGATAAGAGCTATGATAGATTTGATATTGTAGTAGTTAATAAAAGTGTTGAAGGTAATACTTTAATTAAAAGAATTATTGGACTTCCTAATGAAACTGTTGAATATAAAGATGGTAAACTATATATTAATGGTAAAAAAATGGATGATCCTTTTGGCTTTGGAGTAACGGAGGATTTTAAGGAAGTAAAACTTAAGAATAATGAATACTTTGTTATGGGAGATAATAGAGAAGTTTCTAAAGATTCACGAATTCTTGGGGGAATATTTTCTGGTGAATTAGAAGGTACTACTAACTTAGTTATATTTCCATTTAAAAAAGCTGGTACTGTTGATTAATGAATAGATGTACGTGGTGTAATTTAGATAATCCTAAATATATAGAATATCATGATAATGAATGGGGAGTATTAAATACTCATGATAATTATTTGTTTGAACTATTAATACTTGAAAGTTTTCAAGCAGGTCTATCTTGGGAATGTGTTCTAAATAAAAGAGATAGTTTTAAAGCTTCTTATGATAACTTTGATATAGATAAAGTAGTTAATTATGATGAAGATAAAATAAATGAATTAATGAATAATAAAAATATTATAAGAAATAAGTTAAAAATTAAAGCAAGTATTAATAATGCTCGTATATTTAAAAATATTGTTAATGAATATGGAAGTTTTTATAGTTACTTATGTAAGTTTACTAATAATAAAATATATTATGAAGTAGGTAAATCTACTAATTGGTTATCTGATAGTATCAGTAAAGATTTAACCATTAAGGGTATGAAATTTGTAGGTAGCGTAATAATCTATTCTTATTTACAAGCTATTGGAGTAATTTATTCTCATGATAAAACTTGTTATAAATATAAATGTAAATAATTGTCTATATATGTAATTTTATTAGACACTTTATATCTAGTGTGATATGCTAGTAATGGTGATAAAATGAAAAAGGTAGATTTTGGATATGATACAAGTATGAATCCAACTGGTTCTTTTGAAGGAATTGGACTTAATGAATATGAAAATGATAGGGCAGTAGGTATGACTTCTGGTAAGCTTTTAGGAGTACTTAGTCGTAATGGAGATAACTTCTTAATTACTAAAGTTTGTGAATGTTTTGGCTCTAATACAGATCTTTTAGGTAAAATATCTGTCAGAGATGCGTATGTTAAAGTGTTTCCAGATGGTTCTAATATTTTGTTTGTAGATTTAGTACAAAGTGATAAATGTGAAATGTTAGAAGAATGGCTAAATAGTGAAAATGAAAGAAATGAAATTACAAGTATTGATGAAATAAAAAGAATAACTAAGTATTATGATAAATGTCCAAGTGAGTTTTATTTGGCATTTCAAAGTGAACCAGTACTCGCAACTGGAATTAATCATGAAGTATTTATGGAAAGAAAAAATGATCCTTATGAAGAAAATTTTAGAAGGGGTATGTAAGGCAAAGAAAACTTTGCTTTTTTGATTTGTATGAAAGAATGGTTTGATTGTTTAGATAAAGATAGAAATAAACTTGGTTATAGTAAAGTACGTGGAAGTGCTTTATTAGAAAATGAGTATAATCAAGGTATAGAAGTCTATATAGTAAATGATGCTAAATTACTTATGACTAAAAGAAGTAGTAGTAAGAGTCATCCTAATATGTGGGAAGTGCCTGGCGGATGTTCTATAATAGATGAGTCTAGTATTGATACAGCTTTAAGAGAAATGAAAGAAGAATTAGGTATTACTTTTATAAAGGATGATTTAACTTTATTAGATACTTCTATATATAAGAAGATGTTTGTTGATATGTATATTAGTAATAAATTTATTAATATAGATGAAATAATACTTCAGAAAGAAGAAGTATCTGATATAAAGTTTGTAAGTAATAAGGAATTAAATCAAATGATTAATGATAAACAAGTAGTTGAATCAGTAGTAAATAGATATAACTTAATTAGAAATAAGTTGAAAATGGAAGATAATTAGAGTAGAATAGATTAATCTTGATTAGTGGGGGTAATATCATGAATAAATCTAATAAAAGAATTATTAGAGTATTATTAATTTTAATTATATTGGATATCTTATTATTAGGTAGTTTAAATATTAGAAGCAATAAAATAACTTATACTAAAAGTAATTTGAGCTATGCTATTGAAAGTAAAAATACTGTAGATAGAATATATATGTCTGATTTAGAATATATTAAAGATGAATCTTTTAATGGATGGAATGGACATAGTATTCAAGTAGATAAGAATCCAGAAGGTAATACGATTAATTTAATAGTTGATGGTAAGAAGAAAAGCTTTTTAAAAGGAATGGGTATACATGCTAGTGGAGAACTACTTTATGATATCTCTTCTATTTCTAATGAATATTCTAAATTTATAGCAAGAGTTGGAGTGGATTCATCTCGGGATACGAATGGAAGCGTAACTTTCAAATTTATTGTGTCGGTTGATCATGAAACTTGGTATCAATTATATGAAACTGATATTTTAAAAGGCAATAGTGAGTCAGTTTATGTTACTTTAGATATATCAGGTTATAAATATTTTAAAATTATAGTAGATAAATCTATAAATGGTAATGAAGCCGATCATGGAGTAGTAGCGGATGCTAAGTTTGTTAAAGAAGATTATGTAGATACTTATAAAACTTATGATAAGTTAAATAATTTATCATATTATGATGATATTCTTAATAAAAAAGATCTTCTATATAATATGGAAAATAATACTAGTTTAATATTAAAAAGAGAACTAGTAAGAAAAATAGGCTATGATAATATTAGAGAACTTATTAATTATGATGATAAATATATAGATTTATTTGATTATATTTTAAGTGATTTAGAAGTGCTTAAAGAAGTAGTAGAAGTTGGAGAAGTAAATAGTTTAGAATTTATTAAAGTATTAGAAAATTTATATTCAAATAATAAAGATATTATAAATAATGATGTTTATAGAAAAATGATTATAGGACTTTCTGCAACTTATTCATCTGATACGGTTGCGTCTTCTCTTAATTATGCTCATGTTGCTCCTACATACGATTATAAAGAAAGATTTAATATATATAAAAAACTATATGACGATGGATTATTTGGTAGTTATAAAGAAGCTTTTGAAAACTATAAAGTTGAGTTAATGCGTATACTTATGAGTGATGGAGCTCGTAATGATGAAATAAAATGGTTAAACTATTATACAAGAATTAATAATAATAATGAAAGTGTATATAAGTATGTAAATCATATAGGACATGGAACAAGTTATAATGATGAAGAATTTCATTCTCTATTATATAAGGATAAATGGGATACTTTGTATAAACTATCTGAGTATGGAGTACCAATTGGTGATAAAATACAAAGATACTGGATGGTTATCAATAAGGGTGGTATTTGTTGGAATCAATCTCGTGTATTTCAATCACTGTTTAATAGTATAGGTAGACCAACTATTGGAATATATCAACCTGGTCATGAAGCAGTATTATATTATATAGAAAATTCTGACGGTACAGGAACGTTTAATATAGCTAATAATATATTTGGATGGGGTAAAAGTGGTACTAGTTGGTATAGTGCTAAAGTTTATAGGACTATATTTAACTGGGCTAATAAACCATTTATAAATAATATATCAACGGCGTCATCTTCAGGTTATAGTGCTTCTTATGTATATTTGGAACAAGATAATATAAATAATTATGATTTATATGAAAAATCTTATTTAATTAATTTACTTGCTAATTCTTATCAAAATAAGACATCTATTTATAATGAGTCTCTTAATATATGGAATTTAAATTTAGATACATATGATTATTTAATAAAAGAATATGAAAAGAATAATGTAAGTGATGAAGAATGGCATAATTTGGCTATAAAGATTATTGATAGCTATACATATTATCCAATGGCAATGAGTGATTTACTTAAACTTATAAAACCACATTTAACTAATAGTCTAGGTATAGATATTATTAATAAGGAACATGATGCATTAGTTAAAGCAAGTATTAAAGATGGTGGTAATCAAATAACTGATAAAGCAACACGTGAAGTTAGTAAAGTTCTTTTAGATATAGTTGATAGTGAAATAGCTACATTCTCATTTGATGGTGATAATAAAAATAAGATTATATTTAATGATTTATATAAAGATTATGATTTATCTTGGCATTATAGTTTAGATGGTGGAGTAACTAAGTCATCTTCGATACTTGATAAGATGTATGAATTATCTTTAGAAGAAATAGAATCTATAAATGAAGAAGATGATATTCTTATTTATATAGATGGACTTGATATAAATAAACCTAGTTATATAATAGATATTACTAAAAAAGATATAAAAGAAAATACTTTATATAATAATGATTTAGAAAATAAGGTAATAGGATCTACTAAAGAGATGGAATGGAGAATACATGGTACTAGTACTTGGATATCTTATAAAGATGAATATCCAGATTTAAGTGGTAATACTAGTGTAGATGTTAGGTATTCTCGTACAGGTACTAGTTTACCAGGTAATTATATTACTTTTGATTTTACATTAGATCAAGTAGAAATGGATAAGAAGTATGTTCCAATTAGTTATTTAGAAATAGCTGGTGTATCAAGTGAAGCAACTAACCATGATGGAAGTGCTAAGAATGTAATAGATGGTAACTACTATACTAGATGGCATTCTGATTGGAATGGAAATGATACTGAAAGATATATTACTATTAAATTAAAAAATTCTATTCACTTGTCACTTTTGGAATATATTCCAGCTGGTGGTGGTAATGGAAAAATAATTGATGGTAAAATTGAAGGCAGTATGGATGGAGTTAACTTTTTCTTACTGGGTGAGATGAATAATTTAGAATATACTGGTAATCAAAATGATATAAATAATGGATTTGAAAATATTAAGAGAATAGAAACTGATCCTACAAATGAAGTGATGTATGTTAGAGTTGCAGCAACTAATGCATCTAATGGTAATTGGTTTGCTGCTCGTATGTTTAATCTATATCAAGATTCTACTAAGATGAGTAGCCCTACAGGTAGTCTAGTTTATAGTACTACTTCTATTACTAATCAAGATGTTACTGTTAAATTAATTGATTATGATAAAGATAATACTACTATTATAAGTGAAGGTGGTAGTGAACATGTATTTACTGATAATGGGGAGTTTACTTTTATATTAAGAGATAACTTTACTTATAATGAGACTAGGATAGTAGCGAAAGTTGATTGGATAGATAAAATATCTCCAGTAGGTAAAATAACTTATGATATTAATAGTATAACTAATAATAATGTTACTGCTACATTAAGTGTTAATGAAGAAGTAGAAGTTCTTAGTGATAGTTTAAATGATAATCCATATAAGTTTATATTTGTTGATAATGGAGAATATATATTTAAGTTTAAAGATAAAGCAGGTAATATTGGTTATGCTACATCCAAAGTTACTTGGATAGATAGAATAGGCCCTTCTGCTAGTGTTACTTATACTAAGACTAATAATAATACTGTAATAGCTAAAGTTACTTTTGATAAAAAGAATGTTAGTATTTTAAATAATAATGGACTAGATTATTATGAATTTACTAGTAATGGAGAATTTATATTTAGTTATCAAGATCAAGCTGGTAATAAGGGTAGTATACTTGCGACTGTTGATTCTATTAAGAATACTACTAATAAAGTTAATAGTAATAATTCCAATATTATAGATGATAATTCTAAAAAAGAAGATAATACCATAAAGAAGGATACTAAAGAAGATACTAGTTATTATGAAAACTCTAGTAAGAGTTATAGTAAATTAATGTATATCATGTTAGGTATAATAATAGTATTAATAGTTTTAATAATTAAAAATAGAAAAAGAGTTACATTTTAAAATTTATTTCATATAATAAAGTACATTATATAATGTTTATATAGATGAAAGAGCGATTGCTCTTTTTCTTTTTATTTGATAAAATTAGATTGTTATGAATACATATATTATAAGTGGTACAATTAATTATTTTGTTAATAAGGAACTCAAAAAGATAGTTAGTGATAACTCTTACGTTTCTTATGATTTAGCATGTAATACACTTGATGAAGTTTTAAGTGAAGCTTCTTTTGTATCTATGTTTGGAGATAAGAAATATATAGTAGTTAGAAATGCTCCTTATTTTAATCAAGGTAAGAAAGATACTAAAAAACAAGATGAAGAGATAGAGAAATTAACCAGATATCTAAATAATGAAAATAAAGATACTTATATAATATTCTTATTAGATAAAAAGCCTGATAGTAGGAAGAAAATTACTAAGTTAATAATGGATAATAATAATTATATAGAAATACCTTCTATGTATAAAACTGATATGAAAAATGAGCTTAAAAAGTATGTTGAAGAATTAAACTATAGAATAGAAGATAAGAGTCTTTGGTATATATTAGATTCTTCTTTAAGTAATTTTGATATATCTATAAAGGAACTAGATAAAATAATGATTTATTATAATAAGCCATGTTCTATTAACAATGAAGATGTTACTAAATTATGTGGTAAACTTATTAGTGATAATACTTATATATTAGTAGATTCTATTATGGAAAGAAAACTATATGATAGTATTAATAATATAGTTATATTAAAGACTTATAAGATAGATCCAATCGTAGTATTTATGTCTTTAGCTAGTGAAGTTAGAAAGACATTATATATAGAGTTATTAAAGGATAAAAAATTAGGTTATAGAGATATCTTAAAAGAGATGGGTATGCAAGAATTTCAATATAAAAAATATGATAACTATTTAAGAATATATAATAAAAAAGAACTAGAAAGTATGCTTATAGATTTAGCTAAATATGATGTGATTCTTAAAAGTGAAAATGTTGATAATGAGCTACTTTTATATAAATATATTATTAAGAATTGTGAATAATAGTAATAGTATGGTAATATTTGCTATTTTACATTATTTGACAAAATGAGAGAAATATGCTATTATATTAACCGTGCGCCGATAAGGGAGGAAATATTAAAATGCATTGACTCACGGCTAAATTATTGAAAAATAAAAAGGCCAAGAAAAATTTTTATCGAATTTTTATTTATATATTTATATTAACTATGGTAATGTCTAGTACATTTACTAGTAGAAGTACAACATATTATAATGAAAATTCTCAAATGCTTGTTAGTACTTATAAGAAATATGATAAGTTAGCTTACGCTAGTGAATTATCATATAGTGATAAGAAAAGCGAAGTATTAAAAAAACATAGTTTAGATAATAATATGTATAATGTAGTAGCGTCTATTGTAGCTAGTGAATCTAAAACAGGTTCTTATAATGATGCTTATGCAGTTATAAATGTTATTTATAATAGAACTATCTCTAGAAGATGGAATAACCATGTAAGTAATGTTTTTGGAAAAAATGCAGGAAATAATATATATTATCAAGCAATCGCACCAAATCAGTTTACTGTTTATAGTAGTGGTTCATATACTAGATATATGAATAATATACCAAAGAATGTTAATGAAGCTATGATAGACTTCTTATATTCTTTAGATACTATGCATAATTATTTGAGTTTTAGATCAAGTAGTTATAAAGGCGCAGAAGCAGTTAGTTTTGATGAAGGTGGAAATAAATATTTTAATCAAATTGCTGATAATGATTTAATAAGTTAAGTTAGTGCTTAACTTATTGTTTTAATAGGGGAAATACAATATGAATGAAATTATAATTAGTAAAATGCATCCTAGTATAGATGATTATAAGGAACTTGGATTTATATTTGAAAGTATAGGTGATAGTAATTATAAAGTTACATTACCAGAAGGATTTACTATTCATGACTATGTAGATAATGTGTCTTTTCTACTTGATTCAGCAAATAGAATAAGGGGAAGTATAGTAAGAAATTCTACATTTAATAGTATGCTTTTAAATACTTATTATTCTGTTAAACAAAAAGTTACTGTTTATAATAAACATAAAAAGACAGTGAGCGTATATTTTGGTAATAGTGATGAAGTATTATTTGAAGCAGATAGTGTAGAATATAATGATTATGTTAATGTGATTGATTGTATGAGAAAACTACAAGAATTAGAAGATGTGTGTATAGAGTACGCTAATACTCATTATCCTGAATGGAAAAATCCTTTAGCATTCTGGGATGATGGTATATCTAGAAAGTAGCAAGATAATTATTTGTCTTGTTTTTTGTTGTTAGATAGATAAAAAATAAATAAGGAGAGTTTAAATATGGAATATGAAGTTAGATTTTATTATTCTTTTGAAGAATTAAATAATATTTTATGTAAATTAAGAAAAGAAGATAATTTAAAAGAACAACCTAGAACTTATGAAAAAACTATTCAATATAATCATTCAGATAAAAGATATAATTTTTATAGTGAAAAAATAGATGGTAGATTTAGATTAAGAATATCTTCTAATGAATTTGAAACAAAGTGTAAGCTTAGCTTTAAAAAAAGATTAAAATACACTACTAAAAGTGAAGTTAATAAAGAAGAAGAAAAAGAAGTAAGAATTAATCCTTTAGACTTTGATAACTTTATATATATAATAAATAATGTAATGCATTTTGAAGTAGTAGAGAATTATGAAAGGTATAGAACTGTATTTGAAAATGAAGATATTGAAATATCAGTAGATGAATATCCTTTTGGAGTATGTATAGAAATAGAAAACAAGAGTACTTCAAAAAATTCTGAAGAAGTTGTTAAAAATTATGTTAGTAAACTTGGATTAAATATTAATGATGCTTATAGACTATCATGGGATGATTTATATTTAGAACTTTGTGAAGAGCAAGGTGTTGAAAGATTTAATGAAGTAACATTTGATAAACCAATGCCTATTTATAAAAACACTCTAGACAAAAATATGTAAAGTATATATTTTAAGTATTGTATTACTATTAAAAAAATGTTATGATTAATTTGATAATAAAAGAAGATAATTGATATTAATTTTAGCCCGAAATTTATATAACTTATAGTTATAAAGTTCTCTCTCGGTACACTGGAATACGTGCTGGGGGGGGGGCAAGAAACAAACTGAAGTGTATAGAATGATTAAAGGCTAGCAATAGTCTTTTTTTAGTATATAGAAAAGGAAAGGTATTATGAATGAAAAGAAAAAGCAACTTATAGTTGTAGCATTCACTTTTGCATTATTACTATTAGTAGGCGGAACATATGCATACTTTAGTATAAATGCAACTAGTGATAAGACGGGGGCTAAGGTATCAGGTAAAGCAAACAACTTAGGAAATCCAACAATGCAAATTAAAACATCTAAGTTATATCTAAATTTAGATGCGAATCTAATGAGTCAAGCAAATGCAGGTAAGACTTATTATGCTAATGAAAACGAGAATGGACTAGCACTTGAAACTAATCCAAACTATACATTAGCAACAGCACAATTACCAGAAGGAGATGAAGCGCTAGACTGTACTTATAATTATAAGGTAACAGCAACAGTAACTAATCCAATAACAGATAATAGTGACTCAGATGTAAAAGTAGTAGTTGGAGAAAAGACAATGACTCTTAAGGAACTTACGACTGCTGGAACTAATGGAATCATAGTAAGTGGAGAAATTAAAAACTTAACAAAAGGACAAAGTGTATCAATACCACTAACAAGTAGTGTAACAAATACAGCAAATACTCAAGATAAACTAGTAGGTAATTCATACATAATAAAAATTGAACCATATACAAGTGGAGATAAAAAGGCATTCTCATGTAAGTTACACGAACCTGGTCCAGTACTAGCACAATATTTAATTGATTCAGGTAACTTATGGCAAAGTGGACTAGAAGGAGATGGCTATAGATATACAGGAAGTGGCGCAGTAGGAACTAGTACTAACCCAGATAACTTTATCTGCTTTGGTATAAATAACAAATCAGAATGTACAACAAATCAAGATAAATACATGTATAGAATAATTGGAGTATTCCCTGATTCAAACGGAAATAATCATGTTAAACTAATCAAATACAAACAATTAATATCAGCAAAATGGAATGATACAAATGAAGATGTAAATTGGGAAGATAGTACATTATATACAAGTTTAAATGGTTCTGGATTCTTAACAAACACAACATACGATTACTTACAAAATACAGAATGGTCAAATAAAATAGAGAATTGGACATGGAGTGCAGTAAACACAAAAACATACGATGGAAGTAATGGACCAAATTATTATAGTATAACAACACAACAAATATATTTACATGAAATGAATAGAAGTACGAAAACAAGTACAGTAGGAGAATGGACAACACCAAGTGCCAAAATAGGGTTAATGTATGCAAGTGACTATCAAATGTCCTTAGGTTCAAGTGCTTTAGCACTAAGAGGAAGTACTACTGCAAATCAAGCCACATTAAAAACAGGGTGGATGCATCCAAGTAATAATGATACCACAAAGTCTACTTTTGAATGGACGCTTTCTCGTTATGGGGCTAATAGCAATGGTGAATTCACTGCGTGGGATGTCACTAGCGACGGTAGCGTGTACAACGGCCGCGTGTACCCTGCGGGTGGCGGCGCTCGCCCAGTCTTCTATCTTACATCGAATCAAGCGTATTTGGGCGGAAATGGGTCACTTGACGATCCGTTCATGATCCAATAGGGCGTTCGATAATAGAGCCGCCTAGTGCGTTGTAGCACGGGTGCGGCTAGCGAAAATCTTGATAATAAAAATTATTATAGAATTTAATACTTATAAATGTTAATATAAAAACTGATAATAATGTCAATGTTAGAAGTTGATAATTTTATCAGTTTTTTGTATATCTGATATACTTATATTATCTCATAATAGATAGGAGTTGATATAAGTATGAGAAATGATATTACAATAGAAAACAGAAACCGTTGTTCCTGTTAATCTTTGTTTAGTATTTTATCTGTGTTTTTAAAATTAAGTTTTGCTATAGATTTAAGTTTATCTATGCCATAAGTTTCTACTATTTCTTTTCCTACTTTGTCTACTTCAATACCGGCACCTTTTTTAAGTGGAATATGAAGTTCATCAGAAAGTTTATCCATCTCTCTTAAGAAAATGTATCTACTTATAATAGAAGAAGCTGCGACACTTAAGACTTGATCTTCTGCTTTAGTCATGAAAGTAATATGTTTAATTACATTATCTTGACCTTCTAAATATTTATAGTAGTTTTCTTTACTGCAAAATTCATCAATTACTATCTTAGCATAAGAGTAGTTATCTTTATGAAGTAGGTTATATATTGCTTTATTATGTAAGAATGCTTTTATTTTATTCATATTAGCATTTTTATTTTGAGCTTCGTTATAAGTAGTGTTATCCATAATAGTGGTTACATGGGGTATTTTTTCTATTATTTGGGGTGCTATTTTTAGGATAGTGTCATCTGTTATTTTTTTAGAATCTCTTACACCTAAGTTAAGTAGAAAATCAAAATTGCTTTTAGATACATATGATGCGGTTACTACAATAGGTCCAAAATAATCTCCAGTACCAACTTCATCACTGCCAATAGTGTCTAAATCCATGAAATCTACTTCTTTTTTCTTAGTTTCAGTTCCATCATAATTAATAACTCTTTTATTAAGCTTCTTTTCCATATCTATCCATAAGTTAGCGTCTATATCAGCACTTGTTCCTTGAAACATTAATTTACCACTTTCATATAAAGTTATAATTGTATCTTCTTCTTGAGCTTGAAATACTGCATATGGTGGAGTTTTTTCTCTTAGTTTATCTTTGTAATAATTTATTACTTTATCACGAATATTGTCACTTATTTTAAAAACTATTGTCAATTTTAATCACCTAAAAAATATTTTATCATAATCTTCTTTATTTTTCATTAATTTTATAATATAATTATCCTAAGGAGATGATAGTGTGAGTTTAGTAATGGACATATTGATTGTAGCATTTTTAGCACTTGGTGGTTATGCAGGTTGGAAAGCAGGTATCTTAAAAACATTGGTTAAATTTGTAGGTATTGTAGCAATTATTATAATGGCTTTATCATTTAAAGATACAATAGTAGCAGTGTTATTTAAGTATTTACCATTCTTTAATTATGGTGGAATATTTAATAATTTATTTTCAATTAATATATTTGTTTATAATGCAATAGCGTTTTTAATAATTTTTATATTATTATATTGCTTATTAAGTATTGTATTATCAGTAACAGGTTTCTTGAATACACTTCTTAATTTAACTATAGTATGGATACTACCATCAAAAATTTTAGGAGCTATAGTAGGAGTATTATCTGCTTGGGTATATTTACTTGCGGTGATATATATTCTTGGACAATTACCACCTGTGGCAGGTATTGTGTATGAAAGTAATCTAGCACCTGTTATGATGAAATATACACCAATTGTAAATAAAATGGCTAGTAAGACTACTGATGGTATGAATGATATTATAAAGATGCTAAAAAAAGTTGATAAAGATACTGATAGAGAATCTTTAGATTTACAAATATTAACTAAAGCTATGTCGGCAGGTTTAATTACTCAAGAACAATTTGAAAGTTTAATATTAGACGAAAAATTAAAAATGGATAACGTAATGTTTGGATAGGAGAATAGAATGATATATTTAGAACATGAAAATGATTTTAATAGTATAATTAATGAAGATTTAGTATTAGTAGATTTTTATACTGACTGGTGTGGGCCATGTAAGATGTTAAGCGAAATATTAGAAGAAGTTGATTTTATTAAAGTTGTAAAAGTTAATGCTGATAAATTTCCTAGTATATCTATGAAATTAGGTATTATGAGTGTTCCAACATTATGCTTCTATAAAAAGGGAGAATTAGTTTTAAAAACTGTTGGATTTAAGACTATAGACGAACTAAAAAAACTATACGAAAGTGTTAAGTAGCGTTTGCTACTTTTTTTCATGTATGATAGAATTATAATTATGAAGAAGATGTATGCTGAAGTATTAATTGAATATCAAACTAAGAGTCTAGATAAGGCTTTTACTTATATTGTGCCGCCAGATATAATGGACAGAATTAAAGTGGGAATGCATGTAAGTGTAGACTTTAATAATCGAGTTATTAATGGGTTTGTTTTGAATTTACTTGATAATTATGAAAGTGAATATGAACTTAAAAGCATCTTAAGAATAATAGATGAAGATATTGTTTTAAATGAAGAACTTTTAAGTGTTGCTAAATATATTCATGATAAAACTTTGGCTCCACTCATATCATCTATTCAAGCTATGTATCCTAGTAGTTTAAAAATAAAAGATAAAAAGCATAATTATCAAAAATATGATACTTTTATTAAATTAAATATGGATAATATAGATTTAATAGATAAAGTTAAAGGTGCTAAACAAAAAGAAATTATTGATATTTTAAAAGAAAATAAAATAGTTAAGAAGAGTGAATTTTCTCCTAGTTCAGTTAAGAGTTTACTTGAAAAAGAGTTAATATTAGAAGAAAAGAAAGAAAAATATCGAATTAATATAAGTGATAATCAAGATATAAAAAGAAATACTTTAAATGAAGAACAGAAAAATGTATATAATGAAGTAATAAACAGTAAAGGATATAATACTTTTCTTTTAGAAGGAGTAACTGGTAGTGGTAAAACTGAAGTATATTTAAATTTAGTAGAATATATGATTAAGAATAATAAAACTAGTTTAGTACTTGTACCAGAAATAAGCTTGACTATGCAGATAGTTAGAAGATTCTATGAATATTTTGGTAGAAGGGTAGCTATATTTCATAGTGCACTTTCTGAAGGAGAGAAGTATGATGAATACTTAAAAATATTAAAAGGAGAAGTATCTGTAGTAGTCGGAACACGTTCGGCAATATTTACGCCACTTAAAAATTTAGGTTTAATCATAGTAGATGAATGTCATAGTGATACTTATAAACAAGATAATACTCCTAGATATAATGCTTTAGATATAGCAAATTATCGTGGTATTTATAATTCTATTCCAGTTATATTTGGAAGTGCTACACCAAGGCTTGAAGAAAGAGCAAGAGCAATAAAGGGTGTCTATAAGTATTTAAAAATTAATAAAAGAGCAAATAATAAAGAATTACCAGAAACAGTGCTTGTTAATATGACAGATGAAATTAAAAAAGGAAATTACTATTTTAGTGAAGAACTAATAAATAATATTAATAGTACTTTAGAAAGACATGAACAAGTGATATTATTCTTAAATAGAAGGGGATATTCTACTACAATTACATGTCGAAATTGTGGATATACATATAAGTGTAAGAATTGTGATATTACTTTAACATATCATAAAACAAGTAATAATTTAAGATGTCATTATTGTGGCTATACAAGAGTGCTTGATAAATTGTGTCCTGAATGTGGTGAAGATGGCCTAAATTATTTAGGACTAGGAACAGAGAAGTTAGAAGTAGAATTAAATAAATTATTTCCAAGTGCTAGAATAATTAGAATGGATCAAGATACAACAACTAGAAAGGGTAGTCATGATAAGATAATTACTTCGTTTAAAAATTATGAATATGATATCTTACTTGGAACACAGATGATTAGTAAAGGACTAGATTTTCCTAAAGTAACTTTAGTAGGAGTAATAAATGCTGATTATAGTTTAAATATACCTGATTTTAGAAGTAATGAAAAAACTTATGAATTATTAAGTCAAGTTAGTGGTCGAGCTGGTAGGAGTGATCTACCGGGTAAAGTAATTATTCAAACGTATAATCCAGATAATGAAATACTAGGATTTATTAAGAATAATGATTTTGATGGTTTTTATAACTATGAAATGAATTTAAGAAAGTTACTTAAATATCCCCCTTACTATTATTTAACTAGTATAAGGGTTACTAGTAAAGATTATAAGAAAGCAAGTCAGGAAGCTGTAATGGTAAGTAAATATCTAAAAAATAATATAGATAATACTTCTATAGTACTTGGCCCTACTACTCATAATGTATTTAAGTTTAATAATGTATATAGATTTGTTATAGTAGTTAAATATAGATTTGATGATAAATTAAATAAGGTATTAAAGGAAATAGATAATGAATATTTATATAATAACGATGTAAATATTGAAATTGATATAGATCCTTTAAATATATAGAATGGAGAAGTTTATGAAAAGAAATGATTATTTAAATTGGGATGAATATTTTATGGCTATTGCTATGTTATCAAGTATGCGTAGTAAAGATCCTAATACTCAAGTTGGAGCTTGTATAGTTGGAAGTGATAATAGGATATTATCTATTGGCTATAATGGTACTCCTAACGGATTTGATGATGATACATTTCCATGGGAGCGTATTGGAGATCCTAAAGAAACAAAATATTTATATGTGGTACATGCTGAAAGAAATGCAATTCTAAATTATAGGGGTAATAAAAAAGATTTAGAAGGTGCTAAAATATATGTTGATTTATTTCCATGTAATGAATGTGCTAAAGAGATAATTCAAGTAGGTATAAAAGAAGTTGTTTATTTAAGAGATAAATATTCTGATACTGATGAAGTTATTGTGTCTAAAAGATTATTTGATACATGTAAAGTAACTTATAGAGAATTAAAGATTGATAAGAATATAAGTATAGATTTTAAATAAAATGTGTGTAACATATTGACTAAAGCAATTTAGTTTGATATATTATTTTTAGTAAATGTTAACCGCTCTTGGATGGTGCGGGATATAAGTTATTCCAATCGCGAAATGTTAATTGCTCTCGGGTGGTGCGAGCAATAAGTTATCCCGAATGAAAATGTAAAAGCTCTATCATATTGATGGAGTTTTTTGTATTTTTTAGAATATTCTAGTCAATAATAATAACATGAATAGAGTATATAGATATTTTGAATTAATTTTTATATTAACCCTTTTATTACTTGGATTAAATAAATTCTATAATGAAACTTGCGAGTTAGCTATGAGTACTACAAGTAGTTATATAGAAGGATATGAAATAGTAGATAAACATATATTTAAAGAATCTTTTATAAATTATTTGTATAAAAATAATGATAATGATTATATAAGTAAGATATATAGTTATGATACTAAAGAAGAATTAAATATTACTGATTTAATTAATAGGGATTTTATAGAAGATTATAATAATAAAATAAGAGAGTTAATATATTTAAAGTATCCTAAGTTTATTGGAGATATCCTATCTAAATTAGATGGAAAGAATTCTTATATATTTAAAGATAATGAATTAATAATATATTTTAATGATTATAATATAGATACAGATTTAATATTATATTTAAGGGTTAATTATAATGAAATATATAAGTATTTAAATTTTACAGTTAATTTAAGTAGTGAATATAAAAATGAATCTGGATATGATTATGATAGTAATAAAAAAAGTGTTGCTTTTACTTTTGATGATAGTCCAAATATAGGGAAAACTAATAGACTTATAAGTATTTTGAAGGATAACTATGCTACTAGTACCTTCTTTATGGTGGGAGAAAAAATGGAATTAAATAAAGAACTAGTTAGTTTAGTTAATAGTAGTCCTAATGAAATTGGATCTCATACGTATAGTCATAAAAATTTAAATAAGTTGGATACTGAAGAAATAAAGGAAGATTACTTAAAAGTTAATAGTATTTATAAAGATATAACTAATAAAGAATTGAAGTTATTTAGACCACCTTATGGAATAAATAAAGATACTTATGGTAACATGAGTGTTATTCTTTGGAGTTTAGATACTCTTGATTGGAAAATAAGAAATAGTGATTATATAGTTAATACTGTTTTAAATAATATAAGTGATGGAGATATAGTACTATTTCATGATTCTTATAATACTACAATAGATGCAGTAGAGAAGTTATTACCAATTCTATATAATAAAGGATATCAAATAGTAAGTGTAAGCACTTTAGCTAAGTTAAAGAATATTTCTTTAAATAGTAATCAAGTATATTATAGTTTTAAATAATTCCTACATTTACTTCTTCTATATTAGAGTGATAATCTACGTATAAGTATATAGCGCCAGCTACAAAGAATAGAAGGGCACCAAAGTATCTTAAATAATTATCATAGAAAGATTTTCGGGTAGATTTATTTAAGTCAATATTAGCTGTAACAAAGTAATATAAATAGATAAAGAACGCTACTATAAAGATGGTAGTATTTATATTTTTAAATTTTTTCTTTGCTATTTTATTATTATTAATAATATATTGTCTTTCATAGTAGTTTGATATAATAGCAAATGTAACAATAAAAAAATAGACTAACCAAATTAAGTCTTCTTCTTTTAATCTTTTTAGTCTATATTCAATGTCACTAATATTCATATTAAAGTATATGTTATTTTTTCTTTATATAATTATTTATTTCTTTTTTTCTTAAAGTAATACTAGATATTATAAAGAATGAACTAGCAAGAAGTAAGATAATTCCTGTTATAATATTAGTTAGGGTATTTTCAGTTATAAGTAAATAAAAGCCAAATATTATTCCTGCTATTCCATAAATAAGTAGTCTATCTAATCTTCCTTTTTGTATTTTTCCATACTCTGTTTTATAAAAATCTTCTTTCATATCTTTCACCCATTTAATTATAATATAGATTCTATTGAAAGTAAAACTAATAATTGATATAATCGAGGTGGTGATATAAATGATTATTGATTTAAATGAATTAAATTATAAAGATGAAATACTTATAGACTTTAAAGCGGAAAAAGATGATAGATTAGATAAAAGAATACTTGATTTAAAAGATACTACTATTAAAGGCAAAATATATATTAATGATTGTAATACTTATATTAATTTAAATATTGAAGGAATTATGTATTTAGAAGACTCTGTAACTTTAGAGCCTATAGAATATCCTTTTTCTATAGAAATAGATGATAATTTAGAAGAAATTAAAGAAAATTTTACAAGTTGTTTTGATAATTTGAAAAATACACTTGATATTTTGGAGTTTTTATGGGAGAATATTGTATTGGAAGTCCCAATAGGTTATACTCATAATGAAGATGCTAAAATGAGTGGTAATGGTTGGGAACTTGGAGAATATGATAATAATACTGGGATAGATCCTAGGTTAGAAAAATTAAAAGAATTATTGAAAGGTGATGATTAAGTATGGCAGTTCCAGCAAGAAGAACAAGTAAGACTAAAAAAAGAATGAGAAGAACTCATTTAAAAAAAGAAGTTGGTGCTTTAACTAATTGTTCTAAGTGTAATGCTCCTATAAGACCACATAGAGCATGTACAAAATGTGGTAACTATAATAATGAAACAGTATTAAAAGTTGAAAATGAAGACTAGTTCTAAAGTGATAAAATAAATGTAGACAGTTAAAAAAGATACTGTTTACATTTTTTATGTAATAATATTTATAAGGAGGA
>CAKOMQ010000002.1 GCA_934096715.1 uncultured Bacilli bacterium | reverse complement strand
AGGTGGAGCTGAAGTAGATGGATTTAATAAAACACTAACAAGTTTAGAAATTAATATATCTCCAAAATTAATGATACATGTAGTTTTATTTATGTCAATAGTTCTTATAATTTCTTTACTAATATCTTCATCTAGCAATTTAAAGAAAAGTCCAAAAGAATTATTAATTGATACAAAATAGTAATAAATAATGTGAGAAAATAGAAACTTTGGCTTTGTAGCAAAAACCTACAAACCATTATTAATAAAGGGCAAAAGCCCTTTTCTTTTTTGTAATTTCAACCGCACCACTATTTATAACAATTCTCCTTTGTATTCTTACGTAGGTTTTAAAGAACGATATAAATCATCTGGACTTAGAACGAACGGGTCAAAAAACTTATTTTTATGTTCATGAGTATATTTGATGCTCCCTGGATTTGAAATTTTTGAATAAATAAGTAATTCATATGCTTTAGATAATGAATATTCTATTTTACTATCATACTGTCTAGACTTTAATATTGAACTTATTTTTTTAAAAATATAACATTTAGCTATATCTCTATTAACAACAACGTTTATTCCAAGTTATCCTTCATTAAGTGCTTCAGTTCTCGTAATTCTTGTAAGTAAATCTAACTCTTTTTCACTATAATTAATTATCATATACTCTTTAACTAAAATATATTATGCTAGTAATTCAAAAAAAGTTATGTTATAATATTTTTGTACCAAGAAATAGGGGTATAGTTCAATGGTAGAATAACGGTCTCCAAAACCGCTGATGTGGGTTCAACTCCTGCTACCCCTGCCATTTTTTATTTAATTAAATGTAATAGCTAAGATGTTTCTTAGTTATTTTTTTTTTTAATTAAAAAAAAGAACAACTTAGTTGCTCTTAATCATGTTTCTTTTTCTTTATTATTAATACAGTAATTATACCTGTTAGTGATATTAAACTAGCCATTGTATATATTAATATATTATCTCCAGTTTTAGGAGTCTCTACTGCATCTATATTAGTGTTTTCTGCTAATGTGTATATACTAAAGTGAGTTGTCGTAAATATTGCATATCCATCTTTAATAGTTACATCATATTTTTCAATATTGTTGTTATCATCTATATAGTATGCCGCTAGATTTTTACCTTTTAATTCTTCGCTAATTGGAACTTTTACTTCAAAGTTACCATTATCTAGTTTAGTGATATTTTTTGACAAAGATTTAGAAAAAAGTTTAATATCGAATACGTTAACTAAATCAGTTTTTAATAATTTAACAATTTTATCATATTCATTTCCATTAGTTAATTTTGCAACTTGGATTAGTGTGTCTAATGGAATTAAGTTATTTGTATTAACTTCAATACCTGTAGATGCATCAGATGATATGAAATTTAGTTTACCATCAAATATTTTAGATGAATCTTTAATTACAATGAAACTTAATTTGGTACCATTTGTAAATTCAACAACATATCTATTTGGTAACATGTCATCATTACGGCAATCATATAAACCAAATGTTTCATCATTTAGAAATAGGTCTTCGTTTAAAATCGTGTTTTCATAATCTTGTCTAGATTGATAAAAACCAGATTCTATCATGCTACATTCAGATTGATATTTCATATATTTTTTAGAATATTCAGGAGTATTCTTTTCAGCTTCTGTAGCATTTGCTAACTCATTTTTGATTTGAATACATCTATCCCATACGTCGCCTTTTTCATTTACTATTTCATTTATAGTTTCATTTATAGTCTTATTTTCTTTAGTAACATTTTTAATACTAAAGTATTTTGATAATTTTTCTTTTAAATATTTTTCTACATTAGTTTCATTTTCTTTGATATATAATATTTCATTATAAGATGCTCCAACATTATCTAGAAATGCATAGTTAGTATTATTATAATTAAATAATGCAGTACCACTCATTGAATGTGATACATACGTATCAGCACCCATTCTTGGTTCAGAAACAAAATTTTTATAACCAATTAATTTATTATATTCACTAGAATATTTAATTGGGTTTAAATGATCATATTCAGTTTTAGGTTTATAGTTTGCATTATCATATCTATAACTTACTGCTTCTATTTCATTTAGATAGAACATTTTTCCATTTGCAGGAATATTTTTGACTATACTGTCAGCAACCTTTTTAACTGTTTCATCATATTTGTAAGTTATTTTTACTCCTTCAATTTTAGTTGGATTAGTTGGTGCATCCTCTATGAATGTACAAACTGTTAAATCGTTGTTGCAAGTACTTTCGATGATTCCAAAACCATCGTTCATAAACATTTCACTAACCATAAACATATGATTACGATCTGTTGGTTTAACGCTATTAATTGTAATACTTTTAGTGTTTTTTATTTCATCAAATGAGTATGCATTAGTTGTAGCAGGAATTAGTAACATGCCAATAGCAAACGCTGATAAAATATTTAATAATTTTCTTTTCATTTTTGTTCTCCTATTCTATCTTTATTATACTTTAAAAATTGTTTTATGCAAGTGGATTTTAAAATAAATTTACAATATAATTTTATTGTGTTACTATATAGGCAGGATAGGCAGGGAATGAAGTCATAAAAATAATACTTTAATAAATAGTAATTTGAAAGGTAGTTTATAATGAAGAAAAAAAATTTTTTGATTTTAATGTTATCGTTATTTTTGATGACGGGGTGTTCTAAGGAAACTAAGTTTAAAAGTGTTGATAGAACAACTACTGGGTTTCATAAGGTAAATGTAGCAGAAAAAAATGATGATGGAGTACTATATTTTAAAGGTGATAAAATTCTTTATGATAAGGATGGTACTGTTATTAAGATTGCCGATAAGGTTAGTTCTTTGTGGAGAGAAAATGATGATATTTACTATGATGATAATAATGTGTTATATTCGTTTAATTTTGAAACTCGAAAAACAAATAAGCTTGTGGATAAACCACATAGAATATTAGGAAAATATAACGGAAATATTATAACTTATTATGGTAGGACTATCTATTCGATAAATGGTACAGAAAAAACAATATTATTTAAAGACGGATATTATTTAAATAAAGCGGTACTTTATAAAAATAAGGTATATGGAATACCCGCTAGTAATGTTTATGAATATAACCTAGACACCTTAAAAGTAAAAAAAATAACTAAAAATCCATATCATTCAGACTTTGAAGTAATAAATGGACAATTATATATAATAACAGAAGAAAAGAAAAAAGAAAGAATAAACTATACTTATTCTAAATTAACAGATGATGGTTTAGAAAAATTATTTGATATTAAAAATATAACATGGGTATCAGATAAAAAGACGGTTAAAGATGGAATGTTTCTGGCAACTTCTAAAAGTTATAGTGATTCTGTGAAAGGCAATCAATTACTATATGTTAAAGATGGTAGGAAGATAGTTGTAGATAAAAACTACAGTTATGATATAGTTGGTATTATTAATAATAAGTTATGCTATTATAAGAACAAATATAATTATGGAACCTATGACGAAAATTTAAAAACTTTTTATCTATATGATGGAAAGAAGAGTATAAAGGTTTTTGATTTGGATTTAGGTTTTTTTGAAGATATTATAGGTTACGAATATGATGGTGGGCTTGTAATCGAAGTTGCGTACGAATCTTCAACACAACTTTATAAATATGATGGTAAAGAGGTTTTAGTACTTGATACACCGGAACATTTTTATAGTATTATGGGCTTAGATATAATAGATAATAAAGCGTATATTAAATATAGTGAAGGGGAAGAATCAATGGTTGCTTTGGGAACTATTATTGATTTAGACTAGAAAAATAAATATAAACAAATTACTCTTTATAGAGTAGATAGAAATATCTATTCTTTTTTTTATTTTAAAAATTAAAGGAGGAAAGATTATGGAAAATAACAAAGAAAAAATTATTGCAATTCTTTTCCTGATGGGGCATAATAAAGTAAAGGTGAAGAAAAATATGATAAAGTTAGTTTTAGTAAGACACGGACAAAGTGTATGGAATTTAGAAAATAAGTTTACGGGATGGACAGATGTAGAGTTATCGAGCAAAGGGATTGAAGAAGCAAAAGAAGCAGGAATTGTATTAAAAGAAAAAGGATTTCATTTTGATTTAGCGTTTACATCAGTTTTAAAAAGAGCAGAAGATACTTTAGATTATATATTGAAGGAAATGGATGAAGAAGATATTGAAATCAAAAGAAGTTGGAAACTAAATGAAAGACATTATGGTGCTTTACAAGGATTAAATAAAGATGAGACAAAAGAAAAGTATGGTGAAGAACAAGTATTACTCTGGAGAAGAAGCGTTGATGTAAGGCCACCAGAATTAGAAGAAACTGATGTAAGATATCCAGGTAATGATGATAAATATAAAAACTTAACTAAAGGTGAACTTCCAAAAACTGAAAATTTAATGGATACAATAAAAAGAGTTTTGGAATATTGGAACTCTGATATTTTACCAGAAATAAAAAATGGTAAGAAAATTATAATTGTAGCACATGGAAATAGTTTAAGGGGACTTATTAAATACTTGGATAATATTAGTGATGAAGATATAATTAAATTAGAGTTAGAAACTGGTAATCCAATATGTTATCTATTAGATGAAGACTTAAAACCTATAAGGCATTATTATTTGAAATAATTGTTGTTATTATATTAGTATTAATTGTTGAATTTAATAATAATAATGATTTTTTAGGACCTGTAAGGTTATATGGTTATTATTATGAAAATGTTAGTATATTTTCTACAGAATCAAATTTAGATAATTTAAAAGATATTATATCATATATTGATTTAAGTGAATTTTCTACTAGGGGTATATATGATGTTGATTTAAAATTGAATGTTCATAATAGTATTTATAACTATGTTATTGATTCTGTAAAAATAAAAGTAGAAATAAAATAGAAAAGGAGCATACTTAAATGAGAAAATATAGTATAGATTTAATAAATAGATATATTAATGGGTTGGATATAGAAGAATATACAATAGATGAACTAGAAGACGATCCTGAGTTTATGTTAGAAGTAATAAAGAAAACAGGTGATAAAAACATTTATAATCTTTGTTCTTCAAGTGTTAAACTTGATTATCAATTAGTAAAGTATTTAGTACTTAATTTTAGTAATGACTTAGATTTTATTGTTGATGCTGCTAATAACTATCTTGATAATACTCGTGATGAAATTAATCCTATTGAACTTTCTGTTATTATGTTAGATGTATTGCCAAAAGATTTAGGAAATCCTAATTATTTAAAATATAAAATTAATATTGAAAAAATTTATATTAGAGAGCGAGTTGATTCAGAAATATTTAAAGATGAAGAAAATAATCGCGAAATAAATAGATTAGTTGGGCTTGGTTTTTGGTATTTATATGATGAATATAATAGTAGTGAGATAATTATTGAATATCTTGCTAAAAGAGCAATAGATGATATTATAATTGGTAATAATCTTAATTTAGAAGATCTTATTCATACTAGATTTTCTAGTCCTAGTGAATTAGAAAAAACAGGAGTAAATAATTATTTATTTAGTATAATTAATTGTTATGATAGTACTTTAGTGTCTTATTTAAGTACACATCTTTATTTATTAGATGATTTAAAAAAAGAAGTTGATTTAATAATTAAAAAGTGGGATTTTTATGCAATTAAAATGGAAAGTAAGATATATCATGAAATGATTAAAAGATTTCATGAATATTATGAATCTACTGGTTCTGTTATGGGTGGATTAAATTTAATATTTTATATAGGTAGAGAATTAGGAATCGTAGATAAATTAAAAATATATGAAGGATTAGATGATGAAGTATATGAATTTATAATGAATGAATTAAATTCTAAATTTCCTGGATCAGACTTAGATTATATAACTTATAATATTAATAATTATGTAGATGAAAAAATTGTATATCTAAATGCTAAAATGATGATGGAAAGATTACTTTCAGGTAATTTTAAAGAAATGGAATATTATCTAGTTGATGATGAACAAACTAGTGATGGAAGTCCTAGAGTTGTTTATGTTGATTTTGAAAAAAAGAATACTAATGAAGATAAAACTGATGAATCTAAAGTTTTGTTTGGTGACTTTGGGAGAAAGTAGATAGTATGTTAAAAATGCTAAAACTGTAAAAAGAATTTAATCAATAATTTAAAATATGTGCCGGAAGTGTTGTGGAGATTTAGCTAGTAGAAGTGGAAAAAATAAATGGTATTTTTGTAAAATAAAGAGCAATATTTGCATAAAAAAGTTAAAATAATACTTAATTAGTTTTTCTTTTAAATAATGTAAAAGTATGCTATTATATATATCAATTTAAGGGGGATATTTAAATGATTAACATTGATTCTTTAAAAAAATGTTACGAATCTAATGGTGTTATGTTATTGTTTTTTCAAGAAGTACTAAGAGAAAAAAATGATATGGCTCAATATATTTTAAATGAAGAATTTATAAATGGTGCTAAAGCTATAAGTATTGTTAATACATTACTAGCAATAAAAGAAGATGTTATTGAGAATATTGGTAACTTACAATTTGATTCTATAATAAATAAGAGTTGCCTTGATAAAGCAGTAAGTAAGATATCTAAAATAACTAATGATAAAAAGTATATTGTTGATGGTATGGAATTTGATTCTCCAGAAATAATATTATCTACTATTAGAAATAAGTTTGCTCATGGAGACTATGAAATAGATTTTAATACTAAAGAATTTATTATAAATATAGAATCTTCTTCTGTAAGAATAAAAATAAATAAGATGACAGATATGGTAATCGCATTACTTGGAAATACTTTAGATCAAAAGAAAACTAATAAAGAAGAAGAGTTTGTTTCTGTATATGGTAAACTTGATAATAATAAGCCGCTTGAAAATGAATTAGAAATATATAATGCTATAAAGAAGACTCAAGTAATAAAATTTACATTAACTAAGAAGGACAATTCTATAATAGAACAATATATATTAAATCAATTTTATTTATATATGAGAAGTATAAAAGATAATGGTATGGATTTTCATATGATTAATGAAATGAAATCATACTTCAAAAAACTAGAGTGTGATGTTAATGTAAGTTATGAAAGATTAAATAACAAAAAAGATATAAGCTGTGTTTTAAATAGTGTTAAAAATACTTTATTATCAGGTAAGTATAGTTTGGATGATCAACTTAGAATGATATTAATTGAAGTTAAAAGAAAACTACATAACAAAGATAGTATATTAACTGCTCATTTAAATAATGTTATTTTATTAGATGCTATAGATAAATATCAAAGTGTTAATATAGATTATTTAGTTAGAAATATAACTGAAGAATATCAAACAATTTTTTATTTGAATCAAAATTCTGAAGGGGCAGTACTTGTTAATATGTTTAGTTCATTATTTATGATACCGTTTGATAAATATTATAAAGGATTAGAAGATAATAAAGATTTTGATTTTTCGCAACTTAACTTAGATAGTATAAATGTATTAGTTGATGAATCAAATACAGTTTTATTTAGATTTTTAAAGGAAACTTTAGATTCTAAAAGTAAATCGTTAGATAAAATTAAAAGGTCTATTAATGAAGTTAAAAATAATTATGATAATGTTTTAAAAAATGGTAATGATTTGGCTTTAAGTGTTATAAGTGCTAAATTAGATAAATTAAATGAAATGAAGAGTAATTTAATTAATGAAATGTACTTATTAAAAAATGATTTATATATTAGAAATGGCTTTTATGATAATAATGATTTATATATTAAGAATAGAAATATAATAGAAGGAATAAGAAATTCTATTGCTCATGGTAATGTTGAAGTAGTAAGAGATAATGACAAAGTACATTTATTATTTAATGATATATATGAAGGAAAGTTAACTTTTTCTTGTCAAGTGGAGATGAATGAATTTATTAAAATCTGTGATTCTAGTTTTGAACTACTAATAGATTATCTAGAAGAAAAAGCAAAAGTAATGTAGGCAATTTATTTACATTACTTTTTTTCTGTTTATTGACAACTTCTAATTAATAGGGTATTCTTAAAATAAAGGAGAGTGTATTTAAGTGGATTTAAGAATTGATGACTTAGTTACATTAGGAGACAAACAATTTGTTATACTTGATATTATTGATTTTGCTGGTAAAAAATATACTTTTGTAAATAATATTGAGAATGATAATCCAACTAATGGTTTTGGGGTGTATCTAGTAGAAGAAAATAATTTTAAAAGAGTTATTGATGATAATATGATAAATTCTTTAATACCTATATTTGAAGAAAATGTATCTAAAAGAGTTAAAGATTATATGAAAGAAAATGGTGAAGAATATGTCTGAAGATAAAGAGTTAAAAAGATTAGAAGAACAACTAAGATATTTAGAAGTTAAAAAAAGATTCTTTAGTATGGATAACTTTAACTTAGAATATGTTGATAAAGAGATTGAAAAAAATAATAAAGAATATCAAGATGTTTTAAATAGTCTTAATCAAGATAATAATGAAGTATATACTAATCCTAGATTAAATGAAATTAGTTTGAAGCTTAAAGATTTAAAAGAACAAAAGAATATCTATATGGAATTACTTGAACATGATAGGAAACCTATTTTAGATGAAATTGTTAAAAATCAAGATAGAATTAGTGAGTTAAAAGATAAACATGCTAATGATTACAATGGTGAGTTTTTAGATGAAGAATTAAATGAATTAAGTGCTAAACAAACTGGTTTAAAAAAGCAATATAATGAAATGTATAGTAATAATATTTATCTTACTATGACAAAAAGAAGATATTTAGAAAAGAAACAATTTAAATTATCAGAAGAAATTTTTAATAAGAAAACTAAAATTAAAGAATTACAAGATAAGTATATCAATGATTATAATGGACAATTTTTAGATGAAGAATTAAATAGTTTAGTAAGAGAAGTTCCTGAATTAGAAGAACAACTAGCTACTGTTGAAAAAGAGTTAGAAAAATATTATACAAAATTAAGAAAATTACAAAGCGAATTAAAAGAAAAAAGAGAATTATTTGATAAGTTAAAAGCTAGACATAATGGAGATAATAATGCGATATATATGGATGAAGAATTATCTAAATTATTACAAGAAATAAGAGATCTTGAAGATGCAATAGCTAAAGAAAATAATCTTACTAGTGATGAAGCAATAGATAAAGATATTGAAAAGATTAAAGCCCAAATTGAGAAGAGAAAAAAAGAATTAGAAGATCAAAAGAAAAAAGAACAAGAAAAAATGGAAAAAGATAATCCTGGTACTGAAATAATACCTACTTCTCCTGAAAGAGATCCACAAGGCATGGGTGGTGCAAATCCTGAAAATCCTACTAATCCAGGCGGTCCAGCTCCAATAGAAAATGATCCTGTGAATACTGAAGAGCCACTGTTGTTACCTGCACCAGTTATTGAACATGACTCTAAAATGTCTTTAAAATCATATGGAATACTTGCTGGTGGATTTACTATTGGATTAGGACTTTCATTGGTTATTCAACCAGGTACAGCTGGTCTAGTTATATCAGTTGGTAGACTTGCTTATGCAGTAAGCAAAAAAGCTTTAACAGTTTATACTGAAAAACACAAGGGTGAAGATACAAAAATAATGGAAGTTATTAATACAGTACAAGAGAAAGCTATTACATTTAAAGATAACTTTAAAGAAAAACATCCTAAGATATCTAGTGGTATAGGAAAGATTAATAATTTCTTAAAGAAACCAGAAACTCAAATATTTATAAATGGTATGGCTGCTGGTTATACTGTTGGTAAGATTGGTCAAATGATTGATGGACTTGTTAATAAACCAGCTGCACCGGAACTTACAAGCGATAATTCTATTGTACATAATCCAGATCCAGGGCCAACACCTGATCCAGGAGTTCCTGAATTTGAACCAGTTGAGTTACAAACTGGCGGTGTATATGATTTAAGCGGTATAGATTATGGATATGAAGCTAGTGGCGGACTTGGGGGAACTACACTAGCTACAGATAGGGGAGCAAATGCTGTATTCGACAGATTTGTTACTGATGAGAATGGTGTTAAATGGGCTCATTTCTTCCAAAAAAATGGTGCTGGATATGCATGGTTTAAAGCCGAAGATGTTGAAAAAGTATTAAATGCGGCAGCTAAAACTGGAGGAGGTAGAGTTATCTAATGAAAGATAAAATTTATACACTAGCTAATAATTATAGTTATTATGTTCTTGAAGAATTAGATTATGAAGGGAAGAAATATATATTAACTGTTGAATGTGATCCGAAAAGAGATAGCATTAAAGAAGATGAGTTAAATGTGTTTGAAGTTTCACAATCTGAAAATGGTGATTTAGTGTTAAAAGCACTAGAAAGTAATCAAGAAAATGTAATTGCTTTATTAATAGATAAACACAATAAGAACTAGTAAAAATTAGTTCTTTTTTTTTGAGAGTTGCTATGCTATAATAATGATATAAATTACAAGTGTTTTTGCTTGAGAAAAAGTAGGTAATAATATGAAAAAAAGTATAAAGTTTTTGATAGTTAGCGTTTGTGTATTTTTTGTAAATATGGGTTTTGTAAGTGCTAATTGTGAAGGTGGAACTTTTGTTCCGCTATGTAGTTATTCTTATAAAAATTCTGATACTGAAAAAACTGATATTATAAGAATTAGTGCTTGTATGAAAAATTCAAATATGAGTTATTTCACATTAAACGTTGAAAATGGTAAATATCAAATTACTGTTGCGCAGTATAGAAACATAATGTTTTATGATACAATTCCTGAAACTGGTACTATACATATTAAAGGAAATAATCAAGCGATGACTACTGCTGTATCAACTATAGATGATTTATACATTTCTCGATATGCTATGAGTGATTTGATTAAAGCCAGAGCAAATTATGATAAAGGTGGAAAAAGTTCTCCATATTGTCCTAAAAAATTATCAGCAAATAAAAAAGTTACTAAAATTGCTTTATCAAAGAGCGATAAGTATATTGATGATTTTAAATCAAAAAATTCTGGCAAATTTCGAGATTATGTAATTGAAGATATGGCTACTGCGGGAATGTCAGATGATAGAGTTGATAAAGTTGTGGAGTCGAATCAAGACTTAAATTTAAATTATGATTCATCAAAAAGTTATAATAAAAATAGCAACATTACAATTTCAGAAGCTTCATGTGATTCATTATTAGGAAGCGTTGATAATCCAGATGAACCTGCATATTATTTAGAACTTGCTTTTACAATAATTAAGTATGTAGCTATTATCATCCTTATTGTATTTTCAATGAAGGATTTTGCAATGGCTATTATAAAAAAAGATGAAGAAGCGGTAAAAAATGCTACAGCCATCTCTGTAAAAAGATTTGTGTATTGTGTAATTATTTTTGTTTTACCAATTTTAGTAAAATTTATTTTAAATTGGTCACATATTGTTTCTACTAATCCATTATGTGGAATAGGGGGTGCTTAAAAATGTCTTTGTTATTTATAGGTGAATCTGCTATTGATGCACTATTAATTTCATTATGTGCAGCAATTTTTGAATTTGCTGCAAAATGTTTTGAAGTTTTTATTTATTTAACAGAAATACCAATGGTTGATAGTTCACAGTATACTACTTTAGTACGTAATGTGTACATTCTTGTTGGAGTTGTTGTATTATTTGCACTTGCTTTTGGTTTGCTAAAAGCAATGGTTAATCCAGACAATTCCGGAAAGAGTACCGAAGAAACTGGTGGAATTGTCAAAAATTTAATTACTTCGATTATAATTTTGATTATTGTACCTAGCGTTTTTAATTTTGCATTTGGACTTCAAAGTGCACTTATTAATTATAATACTATTGGAAAAATATTCGGTTCTTCTTCAACATATTCTGATAAAACATCAAGTACAGAATTTATTAAAAGTCAAGGAAATACTTTGTCTAATCAAGTATTTAAAACATTTTTTTCTCCTAATGCTGATTACTGTAAAAGTCTTGGTTTAGATATTTCTACTGAAAGTGGTTATAACAAGTGTTTAAAAGAAGTTAAGGTTTCTAAAGCATTTTCTTGGTTACCATTTGTTGATGAAGAGCCATCACTTGCAACTGTATATAGTAGTGTTGATGAAAATGCTTCCTTTTTCTCTTATGTAACTTTTAGTGATAGTGTTGCTGATGGAGAAACTAATTTCAATTTTTTAGTATTGTTAGCGGCGGGAATATTTTTATGCTATGTAATTGTTAGTTTTTGCTTTGATATGGGAATTAGATTAGTTAAACTTGTATTTTATCAATTGATTGCTCCTATACCAATAATGATGAGAGTTATTCCTGATAAAAAAATGAGTGAATCATTTGGGACATGGGTAAAAATATGTACAACTTGCTATATGGAAGTATTTATTAGACTTCTTTCTATATATTTTACTTGTTATTTATGCAATGTCATTATTGGCAATACATTAGGTGCTGCAAAAATGAATGTTGGATGGGGAGTTACTCTTTTTGGTAAAGCTTTTATAATTATGGGATTAATTGCTTTTATGAAAGAGTCTCCTAAATTAATAAGTGAAGTTATTGGCGTTGATTCAAGTAATATGAGTTTAGGCATTAAAGATAAGCTTACAAAAGGTGGTTTCTTTACTGCCGGTGCGATGCTTGGATCTGCAGCAACTAGAGTTTCTAATAGTGCCGTAAGATCTTTTAAAAAATACAATGCACTAGATAAAAAAGATAAAACAGTTGGTAAATTTGCTAAATCTTTAATTGGCGGTGCTTTTGGTGCTGCTGCTGCTGGACTTGGCGGAGCAGGTCGTGGATATATATCTGGTAGGGGTGCTAAAAATTTTACAGAAATGAAAAATGCAGCGTCTAGTGCAGTATCTGAATATGAAGACAAAAGATTAAAAAAAGACAATTATAGAGCACGTCATGATGGTACAACATCAGGTGTTATTAAAGGAAAGATTGCTGATACTTTTGATTCTGTTAAAAGTTGGGCTGGTCTTGATACTGGTATTAAAGAGTTAGAAGAACAAAAAGCGATAATGGATAATGTTCAAAGCATGAGAAAGAATATTGATAATGTAGCTTTTGATATTATAGATTCTGATATGGCTAGAAATAAAGATACTACAATCTATGATACTGCACGATATAATATGTTAGAGTTAAGAAAAAAGAAAGCTGCTTTAGATGCTGCTAAAGCTAGTGGTGATGAAACTCGCATCTTTAATGCAGAAAAAGATTATTCTTCATACAGAAAAGATTTTGCTGAGTCATTGTCGACAAGAACTTTACAAGGTGATTCTAATTGGAAGAGTGAATCAAAAGAGCTTAAAGCTGAATTATATAAATTAAAGATTGCAACTGATGCATATAGAGAAGAGTTAGGTAAAAATATTACTGCTTCATTTATTACAAATCTTGGTGCAACGCCAGCTGACGCTGCAGCAATTCAATCTCAAATACTTGATAAAAATGTTGACTTAAGTATTAGCCATGTTGCACTAAAGGATATTAAGGATGAAATGAAAGTTGAAACTACTGAACTTGAAAGAAAAATTGGCGAATTAAAAAATGAGCAAGCAAAAAAAGAAGGTAAATAGTTTATAAAGGAGGAATAAAAAGGTGAATAATTATTTAATACCTGCTAACTCGAAGAAATCACAACTCATATTGGGGTGGTTTACTCCAACTGACTTAGTGATTTTCGGAGTTGGTGTAGTTTGGACTGTTGCAATGTTGTTAATTATTAAAGAGTTAACTATAGGTATAGCAATAATAGTATTAATGCCACTGCTTATATGTTCGTTCTTGGTAATGCCACTTCCGCATTATCACAATGTTAAACAACTAATAGTTAATGTATTTAATTTTTATACAGGAAGAAGAAAATATTATTGGAAAGGCTGGTGTATTTATGAAGGAAGCGAAACAAGAAATAACTAATTCTAAATATACAAATGATTGGTTACCTGTTAAACAAATAATGAATGGTATGATTCAGTTAGAGGATGGATATTATGTAACTGGGGTTAAAGTTATGCCAAAGAATATATTTATTATGGATAGTACTAGTCAAAATGTAATGATTAATAGTTTAACTAACTTCTATAATACACTTGACTATGAATTTTGGTTAATTGTTGCGGATAGACCAGTTGATATAAATATTTATTTATCTCAACTTCAAATTCTTTATAATAATACAACTAATAATGCAATTAAGAAAATTATCATGCAAGATATGAATAAAGCTAATTCATTTGTTCAACAAGAATATGGTGTTGTAGATACCGAATATTACTTTTTATTCCAAGAAAAGAAGTTAGAAGTTTTACAAAAAAAATTGCATAATATGATAAGTGGACTTGCATCATGTGGACTTCAATCTCAACAAACTAGTAATGATGATTTAAGAATGATTTTAGATAATTTATTGAATGGTGGAGAATCAATCCACTTTGGAACTGTGGAGGTATAAGATGTTAAAAAGTGAAATAGCGCCACGCGGGATGGAGTTTAAACCAACTGAATTTGTTATTGGTGGAAAGTATTCAACTATTTTAACTGTTGTATCTTTTCCTAGTAGTTGTTATGTTGGTATGCTTGCTGATTTAACAAGTATGCCAGGTGTAAAAATGGTAATAAAACATATACCAATACCTTTTAATATACTTCAAAAAATGATTAATAAAGAAATAGCTGATTTAAAAAATAGATATCAAAATGAAAGAGACAGAACTTTACAAGAAAGAATTAGATTAGATTATGAATCTCTTGAACAATTTGTTAATATGTTGGCGGCAACTAATGCAAGAATATTTGACTTTCAAATGCATTTAATGTTAACTGCTGATTCTAAAGAAGAATTAGATTTACTAAAAATGCAAATTAAAAGTTATTTAGCTGCATTAAATATGGGAAGTGTTGCTTTAATGTTTGAACAAGAAAAAGTATTAAAAAGTATTGTTCCAATATTTCCTAAACAAGATATTGAAAATAGAATAGGTACTCCAATACCTTCAATTACTGTTGCTGCTATGTATCCTTTTGTTTTTGATAGTATTAAAGATCCAGGAGATTCTTGTTTATTCGGAATAGATTCTTCTAGTGGAGTAGTACTATTTAATCAATTTTTATATCAAATTAAGAAAGAAAACAACCGTAATAATGCTAATATGATTTTACTCGGTACTTCTGGTAGTGGTAAGTCTACAGCTGCTAAACTACTTTTAAGAACGCATATTAGAAATGGTTGTAAAATAGTAGCAATTGATCCTGAAGGAGAATTAGAAGATCTTGCTTATAACATTGGTGGAGATTTCTTAGACTTAGGTAAAGGTGGAGACTTCGGAATGATAAATCCACTGGAAATAGTTGTCGATGTTGATGATGAAGAAATTGCTCAAGGTTTAGGATATACTGTTTTAACTAGAACTATTCAACAAGTTAAAGCATTTATGAAATATTATAATCCACAAATTGAAGAAGATGTTTTAGCGCTATTTAGTGATGTTTTACAAGATACATATGCAAGATATAGAATAGATAAAGATACTGATTTTACTAAGTTAACTAGTGAAATGTTCCCAACTTTCGACGATGTTTATGCTACAATAAAAGGTAGATTATTATCTATGACAGATGCTACTCACGAAAGAGATGTAATGGAAAGACTAGAACTTACAGTAAGACCATTAATTAGAGAATTAAGATATTACTTTACTGGTCATACTACATTACAAATTAATAGTGATTTGATAGTATTTAATATAAAAGAACTTATGAATACTTCTGATAATATTAAGAATGCATTATTTTTCAACATTCTTAAGTATGCATGGGGATTATGTTTAGATAAAGATGTTAATACTGTTATGATGGTAGATGAAGCTCATGTACTTCTTGCTGGTCATAATGAACTTGGGGCAGAATTTCTTGCTCAAATTCAAAGACGTAGTAGAAAGTATAATACTGGCACTATTATAATAACTCAACAACCAACAGACTTTGCTTCTAGTGATATTATTCAACATGGTAAAGCAATATTTGATAATGCTGCTTATTATCTAGTAATGGCACTTAAAAAACAAGCTGTTGATGATTTAAGTAAGTTAATAGATTTAAATGAATCTGAAAGAGAAAGTATTAAATTCTATAACCAAGGACAAGGATTGTTTATTTGTGGTAATAGAAGAATGAGAATTCAAGTTGTTGCTACTCAAGAAGAGTTAGACTCACTTGGATCTGGTGGTGGACTATAAGGAAACGATTATGTTTCCTTTTTAGTTGATAGGAAGTTAAAAATCATGGTATAATAAGGTCGATTGGTGGTGAAGTAATGGCTGATAATAATCAAAAATTTAAAGCAACTGTTAAAGTTACTCGCCAAACTGAAACTACATTAAAAAATAAACTAGTAAGGAAAGAATTTGATAATCCTTATAGAACTTCTAATTATTCTTCAACAAGAAATTTTGATAAGAAAGATATAGCTAGACAAGCAAGTAAAGATGCTCTTAATAAAAAATATGAACGTAGACCGGATAGAAATAATATACAAGAAATAAAAGATAATAGTATTAATAGAAGTAATGATAATACTTCTAGTGTTTTAAATACTTTTTTAAATAAAAGAAAAAGTCCTTATAGAGATTCTGGAAATGTAGAAGATGTTAATAAAAAGCCTGCTTATGAAGAAGAGAAAGTAAATAAGGATAAGTCAGAACAAAATACTCAAAATAATAATGAACAAGCAAATAATGAGAAAACTCAAGAAAATAATAATCCTGCTAGTAGTAAGCCTAGTGATTTACAACCTAAAGATGAATTAGAAAATTCTGAAAAAAAGGGTATTAAAAATAGACTAGGAGATTTAAGAAATAATTTATTAAATAGAAATAAAAATAAGGCTAAGAAAGCCGCTAAAGGAGAAGTAAAGAAGAAAGCACTAGCATTTCTTATGAAAAATCCTTATGTATTATTATTTATAAGTGCTCTTGTTATAATACTTTTAGTAATACTTATAGTAATAGGTGGGGGAAGTATGTCAGGAAGTTCTTATGGCCCTGAATATGCTTATGAAGATGGTGGATATTGGTGGCCTATTGGTAGTTCAGAAATTACTATGGTTAATGGTGTAGAGATGGCGTCTGGAAGTCCTGTTGCTTCCGTGATTACTTCCGGAAAGGGAAATAGAGTTCTTGTTGCACAAATTGTTGAAAATCATGGTGGTATAGACATTGGTGTTGCAAATGCTGGTTATGGAAATATTAATATTATTGCAGCTGAATCCGGTACTGTAAAACTTGCTGTAGATAGTAGTAGTTGTACATCAAATAATAGTTTATCTCATTCTTGTTCTACTGGCTATGGTAATTATGTAATGATAGAACATGATGATGGAAATGTTACAGTTTATGGTCATATGCATCAGGGTACAATAAGAGTTAAAACTGGAGATAAAGTTGTGAAAGGACAATTACTAGGAAAAATGGGGAGTTCTGGTCGATCAAATGGACCCCATTTGCATTTTGAAGTGCGTGTTAATGGTGTTCCAGTAAATCCACTTGATTATGTAGACATAGATAATCCAAGACCTTCTTCATATGAAGGCTCTGTTAATGGATTTAATGCCTTAAAAACAAGTTTATCTAAAACAGAATTTGTTAATGCTTTAAAAAAATATAATTATAATGAAGCATATGATAATAATTTTAAGAAAAATGCTGAATTGATTTATGACACATCAGTTGCTAATAATATTAATCCTGAATTGGTTGTTGTTACTGCTCAAGCTGAAATGAGTTTTAGAAAATGTGGCAGTTCATATAATTTCTGGGGTGTAGGGTTATCAAATGGTAAAGGATGCAGTAGTGGAGCACAATATTCTTCTTTAAAAGAAGGTATTATTGGTTATGCTAAATTTATTAATTCGTATGCCACAAAAGGATCTACTTATTATAGTATGATAGTAAACACTTACAATAAAAGAGTAAAAGCTAAATGTGCAAAGGGTGGTTATGGTATGCCAAATACTATCGAAGGAATGCAATCCATTTGGTCACATATAGGGTCATATTGGTTTAATCCTGGAAGTTCTGGAAAGGGCGGATGTCACATTCTTAAAATTTTTGTTGACGAGGGATTCATGAAAGAAAAATATTCACAAAGTTATTATAATAGTAAATGTCCAGCTAGTAGACCATGTGATGGTTCTAGTTGCCCAGCAACAAATACGTGTGAGAAATCTGATTATACAAAATGGCAAGTAGAAAAGAAAAATAAAATTAGAAAAGAAATATTTGGATTATAAAAAGGAGAAATCGTATGAATAATAAAAAATCTGTTTTATTTATTGTTGTTTTGTTGGTTTGTATGTTTTTATCTATTGCAATAATTCTTGTTTATAACAGAAGTATTCCTGATAAAGATGTCGATGTTGTTGATAAGCCAACAAGTGATGATAAAAAAGATAATAAAAAAAATGATGAAGAAAAAGAAAATGATTATTTAAAACAGCATGAAATTTATTTTTCAATTTATAATACATTAAATGACATTATAAATGAATTTACAATGCATGATTATAATTATTTAACGAATTCGTTACTTGTTAATTACATTAATGAAAATGGCATAAATAGTGGTAATGTTACAAATTATATTTACTTTGATTCATCTAGTATTTATTCAATAAGTGAAATTAAACAATATAAATTAAATGATAGAGTTGTTAAATACTTTGTTTCGGGATATATTAAAAAAATAGATTTAGAAAATACCAATAGTGATACAATGTATAAATTGACTATCTACTATGATAATGAAAACAAAACGTTTGGTATTGTTCCAAATGAATTTGCCAATTATGATGTTAAGCAAATAGATGATTTGATAACTAATAAATATAATAAAAGTACTGGTAGTGAACAACAAATTGCAATGTTATATTATTCTGATTTACAAGATAAAATAAAAAGAAATGAAGATAATTTGGATAATATTATAAATAACTATAAATCATTTTTAGATAGTGATAAAAAGTTAAATTCTGATATTGCTAGTTATAGAATAAGCGATGATGAATCAAATGTAATAATTCATTGCAGTGATGGAACTAATCTTAATTTTAAATTAGAAGGTGTTTTGCAATATAAAGTAACTATAAATTAATTTTTTGATATTTAGAACTATTTATTGTATAATAATATTAAACTTATAAGGAGGAAACAAATGAAATTTAAAGTTGAACCAAAAGATTTTTTGATATTTGTAATTTATTGTATTATATTACTTTATTTGAGTGCTTTGGCAGTTGTTAATTTAGTAAGTTTATTTAATGGAACAGGTTTAACATTAAATCCAATTCCTGCTTTTTTTCCTAGATATATTGTTGCGACACTTGTAGTTTTTGTAGCGGCTTTAGTTTTAATATTTACTAGTGTATCTGATTATATATTTGATAAAGAAAAAGGACCTGGTATTGGTCTTAAGATTAAAGAAAAAAAAGAATCTGGTTATGAACACTGGGCTAGTGATAAAGACATGAAAAATGAAGAAAATGTTGTTAAGATAGATCCAGGTGCTGAACATTTGGATGCAGCAGGTATTCCAATTATTAATGATGGTAAAAATATATGGGTTGATAATGGAGAATATCATAGTTTAGTTATTGGTTCAACTGGTAGTGGTAAATCTACTAATGTAGTATTTCCAATGATAAGAGTACTTGCTAAAAAGGGAGAAAGTATGATTATTACTGATCCTAAAGGTGAGTTGTATACTAAGACAAGTGCAAATTTAAGAAAACGTGGATATAATATTATTGTTTTAAATTTCAGGGATCCACAAAGGGGTAACTCTTGGAATCCTCTTGGTATGCCTTATACATACTATAAATCTGGTAATCATGATAAAGCGGTTGAACTACTTGATGATGTTGCACAAAATATTTTATATGATCCGAATAATAATGCTGAACCTTTTTGGGAAAAATCAGCAGCTGATTACTTTGCGGGTTTAGCGTTAGGATTATTCGAAGATGGTAAAGAAAAAGAAGTTAACTTAAATAGTATTAATCAAATGTCTAATGTTGGAGAAGAAAGATATGCTGGTGCTAGTAACTATATTAAAGAATACTTTAATTTTAAAGGACCACAATCTGATGCTTATATATTTGCATCTAACACAGTAAATGCTCCGAATGATACAAAGGGTAGTATTTTATCTACTTTTAGACAAAAAGTAAGATTATTTGCAACTCGTGCTAATTTATCAGAAATGCTTGCTTATAGTGATTTTGATATGCGTGATATAGCAAAAGGTAAAACTGCTGTATTTATGATTATACATGATGAAAAGAAAACTTATCATAGTTTAATGACTATATTTATTAAACAATGTTATGAAACTTTAATAGATGAAGCTCAAAAAAATGGTGGAAAATTACCAATAAGAACTAATTTTATCTTAGATGAGTTTGCTAATATGCCACCACTTCCAGATGCAGATAGTATGGTATCTGCAGCTCGTAGTAGAGACATAAGATTTACATTTATTATTCAAAATTTTGCTCAATTAAATGATGTTTATGGTGAAGAAGTAGCCCAAGTAATACGGGGTAACTGTGGTAATATTATTTACCTAATAAGTACTGAGTTAAAGGCCTTAGAAGAAATTAGTAAGATGTGTGGTGAAGTTAAATCTAAAAAGGATGATAAAACTTCTTCGACTCCACTTGTTACAGTAACGGATTTACAAAAATTTAAAATGGGCGAAGCATTAATTAAGAGACTAAGAATGAGTCCATATAAAACTAAATATGTTCCCGATTTTAAAATGGACTGGAAAGAAGAATATCCAACTAGTGATTATCCTACTCGTGAAATGCAAACTGTTGAAATGTTTGATTTAAAGAAATTTGTTACTGAAAAGAAAAAAGAACAAGTTATGAATGGTGATTCACCTAGAGAAATGCCTTCTAATCCATTTAGTATGGGTGCTAATCCATTTATGTCAAGACCTTCTCCTATGTCTAGTCAAGAAATGGATAAGATGATCAGTGATATAGAGAAAAAGATTAAAGAAATTGATGAAGAAGAAGCTAAAAGAAAGAAAGAAAAAGAAGCAAGTATAATTCCTAAGAAGGAAGAAGATCTACTTATTGACTTAGATGATGATATTGAAATACCTGCAGTAACTAAAAAAGATGAAAAACCTAAAGTTAATGTAGATGTTGATAGTATTATAGTTAATGATAATGTTATAAGTGATGATGAATTTTTTGATGATTTCTTTGGAGATGATGAATAGTCATTGTCTCTTTTTTTTGTAATGAATAAATTATAATGGTGATATATATATGAAAGTTATTAATTATCAAGATTATAGGCCATATATGGGGACTTTGATAGATATTAGAGATCCTATTAGTAGTAAAGAAAATCCTATTAATGGAAGTATTAATATATATTATGAAAAACTTTTAATGAATTATAAAACTATACTAGATAAAAATAAAGCTTATTATTTAATATGTGGTAAAGGTAAAAAGAGTAAAGAAGTAACTAGAATACTTGAATATTATGGATATAATGTAACTAATGTAGTTAGATAGTGTAATATTAGTAAAATTGAGTTATAATAAGTATGTGATCTAAATGAAAGAAATGTTTTTAATTGCATATGAATTTATAATTAATACTGTTAATAATTCTTCTATGTGGGGGCCAATACTAGGATGCTTCTTAATAATAATAGAGTCTATTATACCAGTATTACCATTATTTGTTTTTATTACTGTAATATTTTTAGCATATGGTAGTGTATTTGGGTTCATTATATCTTGGATTTGTACTTGCTTAGGGTGTTTACTTTCATATTCTCTAGTTAAGTATTTTACAACTAAATTTATTAAACCAGAAAATGATAAGTTAAAAAAATTAGTTAAAATAATTAATAAGATTAGTTATTCTGAATTAGTTATGTTAATTGCAATTCCATTTACACCAGCATTTTTAGTTAATATAGCGGCTGGTATATCTAAGATGAATACTAAGAAATTTATGTCTGCTATAATGATAGGTAAAATTTCTTTAGTACTATTTTGGGGATTTATTGGGACTAGTTTAATAGATAGTTTAAAAGATCCAGTTATTCTAATTAAAATAATTATATTAGTAGTTGGAGCCTATATTATAAGTAAAATATTTTCTAAGAAGATGAAGTTAGATTAAAAATAGTAAAGTCATTGTCAATGAATGACTTTTTAAAATTGACTATAAGTAGAATATTTAGTATATTTATTATAAAGGAGTGGGTAATTATGGCTAATGATAGTTTTAATGAAACAATGAATGCTTTAGAAAAAGAGAAAAAGACTAAGCAACTTGCTAATATGTTAGCAGCACAAGAAGATATTAGCTATGATAAAGCTTATCAAAGAGCTCAAAAATATATAGAAGCAGGAATAGAGAGACCTTACTTAGGACAAATTCATTCTGATTTAAATGGGCTTATTAATAATTCATGTTTAGCACCAGGGGAAGAAAGAGAACCTAGAAAGATAAAGAATAATATAAAGAAAAGCCTTAGTTCTAAAAATTATTTTAAAAGGGCATTTACCATGGCTGTAGCGGTTGCTGTAATCGCGACATCTACAATAGTTTTTAGTGAAAGTATAGAGAATATGAAAAATGCTAAAGTAGTTGAAGATTTTGCTAATCAAGTAAGAGTTGAATACCAACTTGGTGACAGTACTTCTTTCTTAAATAAGTATTCTGATGTTACTATGAATATGGATCAAGAATATATGGCTGTTACTGATTATGATAAAGCGGCACTTGATTTGTATGATCATATTAAAGATGAAGATCCAAATTATTTAGATCCTATATTATATAATGAATTTAGATCTTGTTGGGATACTGGAGATGTTTTAAATAATAGAAGTGAAGAAGAGAATGTGAATAATCAATTAACTATGATGGATAATTTAATAAGTTCATATCGTAATATAGATTCTCAAGATAATGTCTTAGATTATGATACTTTTACTTCTTATATGTTAAGAGTAGTTGAAAAGAATTATGGACTTGATAAAGATACTTTAGATGGTATTAAAGATAGAATGACTATTTCTAAAAGTATGAATGATGATGGTTCTATTATTGATATACCTACTATTACTAATAAGAAGGATTTAAAATTACTTGTTGATAGTTATAATGAAGTAGGAATTAGAATGGAAAAATCTTCACTAAGAAATATAGATAGCGAAAGGGGAAGTAGATAATATGGATAGTACTATAATTACTTTAGAAAATAATAAGAATTATGTTTTATTATCTACAATAGATATTGATAACAATAAATATTTTTATATGGCTGAAGAGTTAAATCCTGAAGATTTATGTATAAGAAAGGTTGTTATTGATAAAGATAATGATGAAGCATTAGTTAAACTAGATAGCAAAGAAGAATTAAATAAAGTGTTATCAGTTTTTAATGAAATGTATAGAAAGGATAAAAATGAATAAGAAGAGCGTTATACTAGGTATTGTTATAGTACTTGTAACTTGTCTTACTACTGGATGTTTATTTTATAATTATCTAGAACCAACTGATTTTAAAGATCAATTTAGTGCTAGGGGTTATAAAGTAGAAAAGACTAGTCAAGAAAATTCTAAAGCAGAGTATATCAGTAAAGCTACTAAAGATGATGTACCTTATGAAGTATATTACTATCAATATAAGAATGAAAAAGATGCTAAAGCTGCTTATAAAGAATTTAAGAATAATTTAAGTAGTATTATAACAAGTGATTCAAAAGATACTGAGTCTAAAAGTTCTGTTTTATCAAAGTATATTTGTAAATCAGATAATGAGTATATTGTAATATCTCGTGTTAAAGATACTTTAATATATGTTAGTACTACAGTTGATTATGAAAAAAGTGTTAATGAAATACTAGAAGATTTAAAATATTAAAAGAATACACATCAAATTGATGTGTATTTTTAATTTAGATTATCTATTTCTTTAGATAAAGTATTATATAATTTATTTATTTTAGTGTTATTTACTGTTTCTAGCTTATACCAGCCATATTTGAATGCTTTTTCATATACTTTTCTTTGTAGGTTAGAAAGTTCAACTGTAGCCTTAATAATAGGTTTATATAAAGTATCATTACTAAGCTCAGTAGATGCTAGTAAATAATTTTTAGTTATATCTTTTAAATAAGACAACACTATATTTAAATTATCTTTTTCACTTAAAGTATCTTTGTTATTATCTTGATACTCTGGATTACTAATTTCCTTCATTATTACCTTCCATTTCTTTAATTAAGTCTAAAATAACATTCATATTGTCATAAAAACTATTTTTGACTTCTTTTAATAAATCACTAATATCTTTAACTAGAGTATTATTAATTGATTCATCACATATTAAGTAACCAAGTCTATTCCAAGTAAACATATCTTTTAAATAATCCATATCTTTATTTGTTAGAATATCCGGTACTTTTTTAAAATTTAATTCCATAATCTAATCCTTTCTAAATATATTATGCATCATTTATTTGAAATTATGAGCATATTGTTTTATAATTATCTATATATTTAAGGAGATGTTAATAGTGAAAAGAATATTAACTGGTTTAAAACCAACAGGAGATTTAACTTTAGGTAATTTGATTGGGGCAATTAAACCAATGGTTGAGTTATCAAAAGATAATAATAATGAATTATTTTTATTTGTTGCTGATTTGCATGCTTTAACTGTAATGCAAGATCCAAAAGAATTACATGAAAGAATTAGAAAGTTTGTAGCAATGTATTTAGCATGTGGTATTGATACTAGTAAAACTACTATTTATATACAATCTGAAAATAATTATATTCCTTCAATTTCATGGTTACTAGAATGTGTAACTTATTATGGAGAAGCTTCTAGAATGATTCAATTTAAGGAAAAATCTAAACAAAATGAAAATTTTTCAGTAGGTCTTTTAACATATCCAATTCTTATGGCTAGTGATATTTTATATTGTGATACTGATTTAGTACCAGTTGGAATAGATCAACAACAACATGTAGAAATAGCACGTGATATAGCAGATCGTTTTAATAAGAAGTTTGGTTCCACTTTTAAATTACCAGAAGCTTATATAACTAAGAGTGGAGTTAAAATTATGGATTTAAAAAATCCTAATAAAAAGATGAGTAAGAGTGAAGAAAATCCAAATGGTGTAATATCTTTATTTGATAATATAGATGATGTTAGAAAGAAGATAATGGGTGCCACTACTGATAGTGATATGAAGGTAGTATTTGATGAAGCAAATAAACCTGGTATAAGTAATTTACTTAACATAGTGTCTTCTATTACTGGAAAAAGTATTAGTGATATTGAAAACGAGTTTGTAGGTAAGAATTATGGAGAATTTAAAAAGTATGTTGCTGATAAAGTTTGTAGTGAACTAGAAAATATTCAAAGTAAGTATAATGAAATTCTTTATAGTGAAGAATTAGAAAGAATACTTGATAATGGTAGAGATTTAACTAATAAACTTGCTAAAGAAAAATATGAACATATGAAGAACTTAATGGGCTTAACTAGATAGTTAAGTTTTTCTTTACATAACTTTTCATTTTTATAAGAGTTTATTATTTACTTATATAAGTATGATTGATAAAATTAGTAAGGTGATTATAAAAATGACATTGGTTATGGTATTAATAAGTTTAATATATATGGGAGTATTATCTATTGTATACTTCAAACAAAAACATATATCTAATAAAGAAATTAAAATATATTCAAGTTTACTACTAATTAATTTAGTAGGTCTTTTTTCTCTTTTAATCTTTAATATATTGTGTTTTTATTTGTCTAAAAATTCTCTAATATTAGTATCTTTAGGTAAATTTAACTTAATTTATACAATCTGGTTTTCAATATTAATTACTTATTATATACATTATATATCTAGTAATGATGTTAAAGATATATTTGCTAATATTTATATAGTTTTAGCACTTATAACAACTGGAATAGTACTTGTGTTACCGATTAATATTATTGATAATTATACTAGTGGAATAAGCGTAGATTTTGTCTTCTATTACTACATGGCATTAATTATCTATTCGTTATTTATAATGTTATTTAATATTAAGAAGGTAGAGCCAAAGAAGTATATTCCTTTAATGGCTTTTTTTCTTGGCTCAATAGTGTCTATAATAATAGATAATTATTTTTCAGAAGTAATAATATCTCCAATAGTTCATTCAATTGTACTTTTTATAATGTACTTTACAATTGAAAATCCTGATATAGAATTAATAAGAAAATTAGAATATGCTAAGAATCAAGCAGAGAAAGCTAATAGTGCTAAATCAGAATTCTTATCTAGTATGTCTCATGAAATTAGAACACCCCTTAATGCAGTTATTGGATCTATATCTTTATTACAAGATGAAAAACTTAGTAAAAGTGGTATGGAAATACTAGATGATTTATCTTATGCATCTACTAATTTATTAGATATTGTAACAGGTATATTAAGTATATCTAAAATAGAATCTGGTACAGTAGATATTACTAGAAAGAACTATAATATTAGATCATCTATTGAAGAAGTTGCTAATATAATTAAAATAAAATTAAAAGATAAACCAGTAGATTTAATTATTAATTATGGAAGTGATCTACCTGAAGTACTTTATGGTGATAAAAGTAAGTTAAAAGAAATTGTATCTAATTTATTATCTAATGCTTGTAAATATACTCAAGAAGGCAAGATAGTTGTATCAGTTAATTCTATTAATGATTATAAAAATTGTAAGATTATAATTAAAGTTGAAGATACTGGAGTAGGTATTAAAGATGAAATGATTGATAAATTATTTGATAAGTTTACTAGAGATAGTGAACATGTTAACTCAACAATTGAAGGTACTGGACTAGGTTTAGCAATTACTAAAAAGTTAGTTGAAATGATGGGTGGTAAAATAACTGTTCAAAGTAAGTTAAATGTAGGTAGTATCTTTACCGTTTATTTAACTGAGAAATACGAAAGATTAGATTTAAATAAGGAAGAAGTAAAAGAAGAAAGAGAAATAGTTAATGCAAGTGGGCAAAAGATCTTAATTATTGATGATAATGAGATTAATTTAAAAGTAGAAAGAAGACTACTTGAAAGAAAAAACTATGATGTTGATACTTGTTTAAATGCTAAAAATGGAATAGACATGGCTGTTACAGGAGATTATGATTTGATTTTAATGGATGATATGATGCCTGAGATGAGTGGTACAGAGGCAATGAAAGTACTTAAAGATAATTATAATTATAATAAACCAATAATTGTACTTACTGCTAATGCTAAAAGTGGAGATAGAAAGAATTATTTAAGAAAAGGATTTGATGATTATATAGCTAAACCAGTTAAAATAAATGATTTAATGAAAGTAATAAATAAATATATATAATTAATGACTTCTAAGTGAGTCATTTTTTTCATATATTCTTATAGGTGGATTATGAAAAAGATATTATTTGTAGTAAGTTTATTAATACTTCCATTAAATGTATTCTCTATAAGTGCAAGTAGTATGGTTGTAATGGATACTGATAATTTAAGAGTACTTAGTGGATATAATCAAAATGATTCTAGATTAATTGCAAGTATTACTAAGATAATGACCGCTATTGTAGCGATAGAAAATGCTAATATAGAAGATACAGTTAAAGTAACTGATAAAGTAAAAGAATCTTTTGGTAGTGGAATATATATTAAAGTAGGAGAAGAAATAAAATTAAAAGATTTACTATATGGACTTATGTTAAGAAGTGGAAATGATGCAGCATTAATGATTGCCGAGTATGTTGGTGGTGGAGTAGATAACTTTGTATATATGATGAATGAATATGCTAATAACTTGAAAATGACCAACACGGTATTTATTAATCCACATGGTCTTGAAGATAAATTTGGTAACGGTAATAAATCAAGTAGTTATGATATGGCTTTACTTACGAGTTATGCTATTAAAAATCCTACTTTTAGAAGTATATTTAAAACAAAAAAATATAAATGTGAAACCAGTATGATGACTTATGTTTGGCATAATAAAAATAAACTATTAAAATATGATTTTGTAACTGGTGGTAAAACTGGATTTACAAAGAAAGCAAGAAGAACTTTAGTAACTACTGGTAGTAAGAATAATATTAATGTAGTGGTAGTTACTCTTAATGATCCAGATGATTTTAGTGATCATATTACTCTTTATAAAAAAGTATTTAGTGAATATAAAAGTTTTAATATATTAGATAAAGATAGATTTAAAATAAAAAAAGAAAAGTATTATAAGAAATATAAATTATATATTAAAAATGATTATAATATGACTCTTAAAAAAAGTGAAAGAAAAGATGTTTTAATTAAAATAGAACTTATTAAATATAAACATTTTAATAATGATGATATTGTTGGATATGCAAATATATATTTAAAAGATAATTTATATCATAAAGAACCTATATATATAAAAAAATATGTAGATAAATTTAAAGGGAGAAAATAATGGTTAGTTATATTTGGTTATTTTTAATTGCATCAGGTATAATTTATTCGCTGCTATCCGGTAATATTGAAGTTATAAATAATAGTATCTTAACGAATGCAAATGATGCACTTGACTTAATATTAGAACTTCTACCTATTATTGTTTTATGGACAGGTATTCTTAAAATTGCTGAAAAGAGTGGGTTATTAGACAAGTTTGCTCATCTTTTAAAACCACTTTTAAGTAGATTATTTCCAAGTGTTCCTAAAGATAATAAAGCTCTTGGCTATATTGCTAGTAATATAGCTGCTAATATGATGGGTTTAGGTTCCGCAGCAACTCCAGCAGGGTTAAAAGCAATTAATGAACTTCAAAAGATTAATGATAAAAAAGATACAGCGTCGACTCCAATGATTACTTTTTTAGTTTTAAATACAGCTGGTGTTACTATTATTCCAACAACTATATTAGCTCTTAGAACTACTTATAATTCAATGAATCCTTCGGAGATAATACTTCCAGCAATTATTGCAACAACTTGTTCATGTATAGCTGGTGTAACTCTTGATTATATTATTAGAAAGAGAAAAAAATTATGAATATAATATCTTTAGTAATAATACCTATATTTGTTCTTGGTATAATTCTTTATGGATTTAAGAAAGAAGTTAATCTTTATGATACTTTTTTAGAAGGTGCTAAAGAAGGATTAATGACTACTTTTAGTATATTTCCTGCAGTTATTGCGATGGTATTTGCGATAAACATCTTTTTAGATAGTAATGTACTTACCTTTTTATTATCATTTTTAAATCCTTTATTTGTTAAATTAAATATACCTTTAGATATAATTCCTATGGCTTTATTAAGGCCTATTTCTGGTACAGCATCATTAGCTATTATGAATGATATTTTTCAGAATGTTGGTCCTGATAGTTATGCAGGAAGACTTGCTAGTGTATTACAAGGATGTACTGATACAACGATTTATGTTTTAGCACTTTATTTTGGAAGTGTTAAAATATCTAAAATAGGGCATTCTCTATCAGTAGGATTATTTGCAGATTTAGTTGGAATTATTATGGCATTTACAATTACTTATGTATTCTTTGGATAAATGTATATTTACACATTTTTACACCTTATAATTAATTAACTCTTGTATATATATATATATATATATATAATGAAGGTGTAAAGGAGATGTGAATTATGAAAAATAATAAGCCACAAGACTTAATGTCATTATTGCAAAATGAATATTTAAAAAGAAAGGATGTTTATGATACTGGATTTAATCCAACTTATCCACAAATTGTAGATGAAAATGGAATTTCTACAATTGACTTTGATAATCTTACTGAAGAGCAAAAAGAAGATTTAAAACTTGATCAATTATTTGTTGCCGAAAATAAGCTTAGAGCGGATACTTTTAATAAATTCTTAAAAATATCTGAAGGATATACATCTGAATTAGATATTCCTGAAGTTGCTAGTGAAGATGATTATAAGATTGTTAATGACAGACTTAATAATCGTCCAGGATGTATAATGGGAGATTTTATAAAAGAAACAACAAAACGCTATGATGATAGTCTTTCTACCACTTATACATTTTATGCAGATATTTTTGGAGAACATGTTGAGTTACCAGATGATATTGAAACTAAGTCAGTTGAAGAACAACTTGAAGTATTAAAGAAGTTATATATGGATACTTTACTAAAACGTGGATATAGTCAAGATGAAATCCTTAATGCTTGTTATTCTTTTGCAGAAAATACTTTTGGCCGTAAAGAACAAGAAATGGGTAGATAATTATAATCTACCTTTTTATTTTGTTTGAAGCATGATATAATTGTCTCGGATGTGATTTAGATGGAGCGAATTCAAAAATTAATTGCAGAATATGGATATACTTCGAGAAGAAAAGCAGAAGAACTAATAATTGATGGTAGAGTTAAAGTTAATGGAGAAGTTGTTAGTTTAGGTGATAAAGCTAGTAGAAGTGATATTATTACAATAGACGATATTAGTATAAATAAGGAAGTAGCTAAAAGAGTATATGTTTTAAATAAACCAAGAGAAGTTGTATCTACTGTAAGTGATGATAAAAATAGAAAAACTGTTGTAGACTTAATTAAGACTAATGAAAGAATATATCCTATTGGAAGATTAGATTATGATACGACTGGTTTAATACTTTTAACTAATGATGGAGAACTAGCTAATATATTAATGCATCCTAAAAATAATATTAAGAAAACTTATATAGCTAAGTTAAATAAAATACTTAGTAAAGAAGATAGTATTAGAATAAAAAAAGGTATAAAAATAGATGGAAGAGTAGTAGAAGTAGACTTTATAAAACTTAGAAGTTTAGATAAGAAAAATAATACTTCTATTGTAGAAATAACTATTCATGAAGGAAGAAATCATATTATAAGAAGATTATTTGAAACACTAAATTATGATGTAATTAAACTTAAAAGAGAAGGTTATGCTTTCTTAACTTTAGGAGACTTAAAAAGTGGTGACTATAGAGAGTTGTCACTTAAAGAAATAAAAACTCTATATTCATTTAAATAGAGTTTTAATTTGCCTTTAATTCTTTAGCCTTTATACTTATTTTTTTGGTTGTTATTTTATTATTTTCATCAACTAAGGTAGCTTGTGCTACTACTAAAAAGTGATTATCTTCTGTACTTGGAATGTTTTCTATATTCTTAATATTTAAAGTTATTTGTTTATTTGTATCGGTGTTATTTTCTTGGTGAGTATAATCTCCTAAGTTTGTCATAATTGTTACACTAGATTTTTTTGGTATGTTAGCAGTTATAGTGCTTTCTTTTATAGATAATGAGAATTTTTCTTCTAATTTAGATTCATCGCAATTAATATATCCTTGTTCATCATTATTTTCTAAACTATAATCTGTTTCATCAACAATTGCGGTAACATTTACTTTGTTATTCTCATCAATACTTGTTTCAATTGATACAATGTGACATACGTAGTCTTCTTTATTAATTAAGTAATTATTTCCTTGATTAGGTTTTAGATATTCACTTGTTAGTAACTCTTTAACAAAGAATATATTTTTACCAGTGGAATTATAATAATCTTTGGCTTTCATTTTAATAATAGAGATACTGTTTTCTTTATTTTTTTCTTCTAATTTATCTGAATAATTTACATAACTGCTTATTGATAAGCTCATAATTATTCCAAGTATTGCTATAACGGCAATTATTTCTACTAATGTGAATCCCTTATTATTCATGTTATCACCACTTTAATAATATCATGTTTTTTTAAGTCTGTAAAATGAAGTTCTAAATATAAAATAATCTAATATAATTAAATAGAAAGAAAGGAATAATAAAAATGGAAATATTAAAAGTATCGAGTAAGTCTAATCCTAGTAAAGTTGCTGGTGCAATTGCTAATATTTATCGAGAGAAAAAATGTGTTGAAATTCAAACAATTGGAGCAGGTAGTTTAAATCAGGCGATTAAAGCAGTAGCAATATGTCGTGGTTTTGTAGCGCCAACAGGGGATAATTTGGTTGTCATTCCAGCTTTTAATGATATAGTAATTAATGGAGAGCAAAAAACTGCCATTAAATTAATAATAGAGGCTAAATAATTAGTCTCTATTTTATCATCATTAATAAGATTAGGGTAGTTACTATTATAAATCCAATTAAGAATATTGTAACAAATCCTGCATTTTGATAACTATTTAATTTATCATGAAATTCTTGATATTCTAGATAGTTCCTATCTAAAGATGGATCGCTTGATGAGATACCATTCTTCTTTCTAACTCTTTGTAAGTCTTTTTCCATACCACCATTATCTATACTGTTATAATAAACATCTAGTTCTTTTCTAATGATACTAGCGCCAATACTATTTTTAAAAGCATCATCATCACTAAATAATATTGGTAATTCGAAGCCTTTGATATCTCTTTCTAGTGTTTCTAAACTAATGGGATTACCATTTACAATATATTCTATATTATTAAGTATATGTTTTTTTAAATTTAGATAGCTTTTTGTATAATTAGTTAAGTAATTTATTTCTATTTCTGTGAGCTCATTTTTAGATAATAGTTTACATGTATATATAACTTTTATGATATCTGCTGGTTCTAGATTAAATAATCCTGGGCAGAATCTGAAGATTTTTTCTATACTTAAATTATCTAAAGGAACAGAATAATTTTGATATACTAAATGATTATTTAAGACATTAATATCTCTTAATGATTCATAAAGACTTTTTTTAGTTGTTATAAATTCTTCATTAGTCATACATATTCTTCCTATTCTATAATTATTTTAACAAAAAAAATATAATAAGACAATTGTTTTTAAACTAAATTTATTGTATTATATAAGTTATGAAAATGAAGTTAGATGAAAGTTTAATTAAATATATCTCTGAAAAAAAGCATGAACCAGAATTTATGCTTAATTTTAGGTTGCAATCATTTAGAGAGTATGAAAAGATGGATGAACCAAATTTTGGACCTGAGATTAATATTGATTTTGATAATATTAATTATTACAAAGATAATAATAATTCTTTAGAAGATGATTGGAATAAAGTAGATAATGAAGTTAAGAATACTTTTTGTAAGCTTGGCGTTATAAAAGCTGAAGAAGAGTACTTAGATGGTGTTACTAATCAATATGAAAGTGAAGTAGTGTATCATAGTACAAAAACTGATAAAGATATAATATTTACTTCAACTGATGATGCATTAAAGAAGTATCCAGAATTATTTAAGAAATATTTTAATACATTAGTTGATTATAAAGAAAATAAATATACTGCTTTAAATGGAGCTTTATGGAGTGGGGGATCTTTTATATATATTCCACCACATACTAAGCTGGATAGGCCACTTCAAAGTTATTTTAGAATAGATAGTGAGTCTTTAGGACAATTTGAAAGAACTATTATAATTGTAGATGATTTTAGTGAACTTGAATATATTGAAGGATGTACGGCAAAAAGTTATTCTAGTAGTTCACTGCATGCTGGAGTAGTTGAAATATTTGTTGGTAAGAATGCAAAAATGCGATATTCTACCATTCAAAATTGGAGTAAAGATGTATATAATTTAGTTACTAAAAGAAGTGTTGTTGATGAAGGTGGACATATGGAATGGATTGATGGTAATATCGGTTCATGTGTTACAATGAAATATCCTAGCTCTATATTAAAGGGTGACGGTGGAAGTGCTAAAAGTATGTCAATTGCCTATGCAAAAGATATGCAAGTGTTGGATGCTGGTGCTAAAATGATACATCTAGGTAAGAATACTAAGAGTACTATAATAAGTAAAAGTATAAGTGAAAGTGGTGGAAATGCTAGTTATAGGGGATTAGTTAAGATAAGCAAGGATGCTATTAACTCACAAGCATTTGTTAAATGTGATACTTTGATATTAGATGAAATGTCTAAGAGTGATACGTATCCTAAAAATATTGTAGGCAATAATTCTAGTTATATTGAACATGAAGCTACTATATCTAAAGTTAGTGAAGAGAAACTTAATTATTTGATGAGCAAGGGATTAAGTGAAGAAGTTAGTAAGGAACTTATTGTAACTGGATTTATAAGTGATTTTAAAAATGAACTTCCAATGGAATATGCTGTTGAAATTAATAGATTATTAAAAGAAAGTTGATTTTACAAAAATTAAATAATATAGACTAAATAAACCAAAAATATTAAGAATTTGGTTTATTTTTTTGGCAAATTTATATGAAATTGGTAATTTGTATTATTATATTAGATGTGTTAATTTCTTTATGAAAGGAGGCATCAATGAATAACGTGGTTTTGGTTGGTCGACTTGCAAGTGATCCACAAAAGAGTGAAGTAAAAGATGGTAAGATATTTACTTGGCTTCTTTTAGCAGTTAATCGTAACTTTAAAAATGCAGAAGGTGTATACGAAACTGATTTTATAAAATGTACTATGTGGAACAATGTAGCGGCTTGTACCTGTGAATATTGCCATTCAGGGGATGTAATTGGCATAAAAGGTAGACTTCAATCTAGTAAATACGAAGATGAGAATAATGTTGTACGATATGTAACAGAAGTTATTGCAGAAAAAGTAACATTTTTATCTAGTAGTTCTAAAAAGACTGAAGAGAAGGAAGCGTGACAACGTTAGGAAGTTAGGAAAAATAATTTATATTAATCATATATTTTAATGTAGGTGAAAAATGAATAATTATTTTAAATATTTTGGTATATCTTTAATATTAGTTATTAGTATTTTGTATACAGAAAAAATTAATGATTTGTTAATTTCCAATAATCAATTATTTTATGAAATTAAAAGTAATAAGGACAATTATTATATTAAAAGTGTTAATGCTGAGATTAAAGATGATTATATTATACCAGGGCTTAATGGTATGGATGTAAATGTTTTTGAAAGTTATAATAATATGAAAGAATTAGAAGTATTTAGTAGTGATTATCTTTTATATAATGAAGTAAAACCTAGTATAAGTATCAATAATAATAAAGATAAAATTATAAGCAAAGGTAATAGTTTAAAAAATGCAGTATCTATAATACTAGAAGATAATAATATATTAATTGATTATTCTAGTAGAATTAATATTTTGTTTAGTAGACTTGTAAATATGAGTACTTTTGATAATTCTAGTAGTTATGAACAAATAAATAATGACTATAATAATTATAAAGATTTAGAAAGGAAGATGAAAAGTCAAAGTAGGATATGCGTAATAAATGATAATCTACTGGAGTTATGCAAGTCTTATAATAAGTATTTAATTGAACCTTCTATTAAAATTACTAAGAATAATGTTGGTGAATCAATAAAGTTAATTAATTCGGGAGATATTATTTATATTGATAATAATGTATCCCTAAATGAATATAAATTGATATTAAAACAGATATACTATAAGAATCTAAAGATAGTTAATTTAACTACATTAATTAGTGAAGAAAGAGAGTGACTCTCTTTTTTTCTATTCATAATAATTGACAAATGGTTATAGTAGTGGTAGGATAGGCGAAAAAAATGTTAGGGGGAAATTATGAAACAAATAGAAGAAATAAATATAAGTGTATTTCAAAAAAAGAATAAAGAAGTACAAGAAAAAGGATTTTTGCCAATGAATGAAAACTATAATGAAGTACCGCAATGTCCACAAGAACAAGTAGAAAATGATCCAACTAGATTCATAATAGAAGAATGTATACCAGCTTGCAAGGAATTATGGAGTAAAAATATCTATACATTTATGGTAAGTGACCATGTTAATGAAGGTGAGTGCTGGATAGAAGTTGTTGAAGATTGCCTGTCTGATGAAAATAGAGAAATCTTTTTCAATTTATCTGGTGATGGTGTAAGAAAGTATAGATATCATTCAGGTTGTCTTACTTTTTGTGTAGATTTTGTAGGAAAAGAAGGTCAACAAAAGTTATTGGAATTAGCTAAAGAATTTAAAATGCAAGATGTTCCAAAAAATGTAGCATATATAAAACCATATGACTTTTTAATAAAGTATTGTGGATGTTTTGATGAATATCCTAATCCTGAATATAAATATATGACTCCACCTGAAAAAATGGATTTAGATGTACGTAGTTTTTTAGATTATATGGATGATTATGATAAATGGTTAGGTAGTGTTGCAAGTAAAAAAACTTTAAAAAGACTTGCCACATATAAAATAATTAAGCCTATTTCTGAATATGCAACAGATCATGGTATGATTTATGAAAGTGAACGTGTATATTTGAGTGAATTTCATTATTCTAAACATAGAAAGTATATTGAATATCTAAATCAACAAGAATTTGAAAGTGGTAACGAAAGTAGTAGTAGACATTAATAAATAATTTTTAAGATTGAAACTTAGGTTTCAATTTTTTTCTGCGATTAAATTTGATAAATTAGTAAAAAAATGGTATACTTATTGAGAGCAAAAAAACTTTAAATAAAAGAAAGAGTGATTAAATTGAGTAAAATAAGTATTTTTGGTTTGGGTGGACTAAACGAAAATGGAAAGAATTGTTATATTGTAAATGTTGATGATAATATATTTGTCTTTGATTGTGGTATTAAATATGCTAGTTCTAATCTTCTAGGAATAGACTATATAATGCCTGATTTTAGTTACTTAGTAAAGAATAAAAATAAAATTAAAGGTATTTTTGTAACCCATGGTCATGGTGAAAATATGGGTGCAATAAAAGATTTAATTGATGATTTACCAGGAGTTAAAGTATATGCTACTAAGTTTACGAAGTTCATTTTAGAAGAAGATGGATTAAAAAAAGATAATATAATTGAAATTAAACCACATAAAAAGATTAATTTTAAAGATGGTTTGAGTGTATTTCCAATAAGTGTATCTCATAGTGTACCTGATTCAGTTATGTATGTTTTATATACTAAAGATGGTGCGATATGTTATACAGGTGATTTTATAATAGATCCAGCAATGCTTGGTGTATATGATATGGATTTAGGTAAGATAGCTTACGTAGGTAAGCAAGGAGTTCTTTGTTTATTATGTGAGTCTTCTTTTTCAGAAAGAAAAGGTTATACATCTCCTAATCATCGTTTTGAAGACTTCTTTAAAGATGTTATTAAACATAATGAAAAGAGATTGATATTTTCAGTGTTACCATATCATTTATATACTATTAATGATATATTTAATGCTGCTAGAAATACACATCGTAAGATTATAATAATGGGTAAAAAATTACAAAATGTTGTTAACTTTGCTATTAAAGAAAGATATTTAGAAGTAGAAGAAGGTATTATTGGAGATTTATCTAATATTAATGATGATAACGCTATATTACTTGTTAGTGATGAAAAGACTAATCCGTATGCAAATATTAGTAAGATACTTCATGGGTATGATAAATTTATTGAACTAAAACCAAGTGATACTTTAGTTTTTGCCGAACCTAGATATGATAATAATGAAAAAACTTTAGTAAAATTAGAAAATGATTTATCAATATTTGGTTGTAATATAGTAAATATTCCAAAAGATAAGATAATATCTCATCATGCTTCTAGTGAAGACTTAATGATTATGATAAAACTTATGAATCCTAAACATTATATGCCAGTTAAAGGTGAATATAGATATATGGTAAATAATGCTAATTTAGCGAGTAGATTAGGTATAGATGCTGATAAGATTATTCTAAAACAAAATGGCGATGTTGTAACGTTTGAAAATGGAGTATTACAAGAAAAGCTTGAACATATTAAAGTAAATGATATTCTAATTGATGGAGAATTAAATGATGATATCGGAGAAGTAGTTATTAAAGATAGAGAGATGTTGAGTGAAAATGGTATTGTCTTAATTAGTGCTACTATATCTAAGAAAGATAAGGTATTGTTAGTAGGACCGGAAGTAACAACTCGTGGATTTATATATGTTAAAGATTCTAAAGATTTAATAAATGAAATAAAAGATCTATGTGAAAAGATTATTGTTAGAAATATAACACCTAAATATGTTGATTACAATAAAATAAAAATAGAAATTCGAGAAGAATTAAGTAAATATTTATATCAAGAAACTGAATGTAAACCAATGATTATAGCGGTTGTACAAGAAGTATAACTTTAAAAAAATCATCCATAATAAGTATGGGTGATTTTTATATGAAGAAAGAAATTGAATACTTAAATTTTATTTATCAAAATGCTGAGATGGGTTTAATTGGTATTGATGATGTTCTAGAGAATGTTAGTGACGAAGATTTTATTGAGTTACTTCATGAACAAAGAGAAGATTATAAGGCTATCTTAAATGAAACTAGAGAAATGATTATTAATGAAGGATATGAACCTAAAGAAAACAAAGAATTATCAAAAATAACTAGCAATCTAATGGTTAAAATGAAATCTAAAAAAGAAAATTCAATAAGTATTTTAGCTAAGCTTATGATGGAAGGAACTAATAAAGGAATTATAGCTATACAAGAAAAGATTAATAATTTTGATGTATCTAATGATAAAATAAATGATTTAGCTAACAAATTATTGGAATTAGAAGAAAAAAACATTGAAAATCTTAAAAAATTTTTATAAATTAGTATTAAACCGATTGACATTTTCATAAACTTTTACTATAATTAAATAGCAATGCCCAATTAGCTCAGTCGGTAGAGCGCACGGCTGTTAACCGTTAGGTCGTAGGTTCGAGTCCTACATTGGGCGCCATTTAGTTATTTACTTCGTTTTGACGAAGTTTTTTATTGCACTAAAAAAGTTCACATTAACGTGAACTTGCTTTTATATCTAGTGGTACTCTTTTACGAGTAACATCAGGTGTACGATAACTATTGAATTCACAATTAATTCTTAATAGCATTGTACCTAATATGTTTTTGATTGATGAATGATCACTTTTAGGATTTTTAGCATCTTGAATAGCTATTATAATTGAACTATTATAATATTTTCTTAGTATAGCTACTTTATTTTCTTCTGTTGTTTGATTATCTAATAAACCTTTTAAGGCATCACATATTTCAACATATAATGCTTTAATATCATCAGTGCTATTTTTAATATAGTTGAATAAAATATTAAAATCTTCAGTGTTATCAATATCTAGTATAGAATTTATTTTAAGTAATTCATTATTTCCCATTGTAATATTTTCTCCTTCCTTTATTAAATTAACATTACTTTTTATGTTAAATGTTTCTTTTAATTCTTCAGCCATTCTAAAGAATTCTTTTAATGCTTCTTCCTTTTTATTATCACTAATTAATAATATGATAGGAATAAAGTAAAAATTATAAATTTGAGTTGCATATTCTTCTTTATTTTCTGCTTTTAATAGATTTTCTGCTACTAATCTACCACTTTGATCATAATCATCCAATAATGTATCTTTATTATTATCGCCAGTAGTACGATATTCAAATAGTAGGTCAAAAAGCATTTTTATATCTTTACTATCAGAATCTAATTCTAATATTTTTGCAACTGCAGTTATAATCCAAAATCCAGTTCTTGTCCATCCTGCTTTGGCAAATCTATGATCTCTACAACCAGATTCGTCTAATTTATGGTATTTACAATCTTGAATACACTCATATGTTGGAATACCATAAAAATTAGTTTTTTTTCTTTTCATGTTAATCTTTTCACAATTACCACAAATTTTTTCAACTTTCATTTTTATTTTACCCCCCTTAAGGTTCAATTATTATATATCTATTGAGAAAATTTGTCAAGTATAGTATAATTCTTGATAGAAACTATGGTGATTTAAATGGACAATGAATTCTTATCTATGATTGATGTTTATGGAGTTGATATGACTCAAAAAAAATATATTACAGATCCTGCAATATGTAGAGATAGAGAAATTAAAGAATGTATATTAACTCTTTTAACTCCAGAAAAGAGTGCTTTATTAGTTGGTAAACCTGGTATAGGTAAAACTGCCATAGTTGAAGGACTTGCTTATAGAATTCAAAATAATAATGTACCAGATGCTCTTAAAGGATGGAAGATTATTAAAATAAATGTTGCTTCTTTATTAGGAGTAGAAACTAGTGAAGGAGAGGTAAGAAGTAAACTAGATGTTTTGGTAAGTGAAATTAGTAATTTAACTAAAACAATTCTATTTATAGATGAAACACATTTACTTGTTAATAAAAATGGTGGTGCTGACTTAGCTAACTTATTAAAACCAAGTTTGGATAGGGGACTTATTAAAATGATTGGAGCAACTACTACTGAAGAATATGAAACATATATATTAAGAGATCGTGCTTTTTTACGTAGATTTCAAAAAATAGATGTTGCGGAAGCAGATAAACCAACTACTGTTAAAATTCTTATGGGTACACTTCCTAAACTTGAACAACAAATTGGAGTTAAGTGTAATTATCATCCATATCAAATTGAAAAGTTTATGCAATTTATAGTAGATATGACTGATGAATATAAAAGAGTTTATGAAGTAGCTTCTAGATATCCTGATATATGTTTAACAATTGTAGCAAATGCACTTACTTATGCACTTTATGATAATAAACATGTTGTAACTACTAAGGATTTTTATAAGGCTATATGCAATTGTAAAAGTGTTTATGATGATGTAAAGGTTAAAGAAATAGAGAGATTTAAAGAAGTATTTAAAGACTTAATTTATGAAGAAAATGTTAATTTAAACGACATGGGCTAGTTAGACTTGCATTTTATGTAAAAATTAGTTATAATTAACTTGCTCATGGCGGTATTGGTGAAGTGGTTAACACGCTGGATTGTGGCTCCAGTATGCAAGGGTTCGATTCCCTTATACCGCCCCATGTTGAAATGATAACTTACAGGCTTAATTGTTTGTAAGTTTTTATTTTATAATGCTGGATAGAGCATAAAAAAACGACTAATTGCTAGTCGTATTTTTTAAAAGTGGTGTCCCCGGCGCGATTCGAACGCGCGACCGTACGCTTAGAAGGCGTATGCTCTATCCAGCTGAGCTACGGAGACATAACTCACATCTGTAAATAGATTATACAACAAAAAATATTAATTTTCAATATATTTTTGTGAATTAGTGTGTTAAAATAAAATGGATAAAGGAAGTATAAAATGAAGTTTATTAATAAATATAAAACATTTTTAAAATATATATTTTCAAGTGGAAGTTCATGTATTATAGATTTAGGTTTATTTACAGTTTTTTTTGAGTTAATAAAAAAAGATACTTATGCTAGTATTTTAGCTAGAATAGTATCTTCTTTATATAATTTTATGATCAATAGAAAATTTGTCTTTAATTCTACAGAAAACAAACTTAAATCATTTATTTCTTATTATTTCTTAGTAATTATTCAAATGTTTATTTCAACACTTTTAGTACATATTATATTCAACTTAATTAATGTTTATCCAACATTTATAAAAGTAGTAGTAGATTTGATAATCTTCTTTATTAATTATTTTGTTCAAAAGTTTTATATATTTAAAGCATCAACTAGTACTTCATCAACATAGAAAATAGTTTGACTTATATTATAACTGTCTCGTATAGATAAGGCGATAGAGTATTTTACTTCTTCGTCTATTTTATTTTCATTTAAACTAAATATATGATTATTAAATGATAAAGATACAGAATTTTCTAGTATTTCATAGTTAAGAAGTTCAGCGTTACTTTTTAGAAAACTCATAAGATTTGTATTATAAGAAGGACTTACCTTTAGTTTTTCAATTATTACTTCTACTTTTTCTTTTTCATTATTTCCTATACTTGTAACAGGAACATAGTAGTAATTATCATTTATTTTACTTATGTAGTAAACTGTGGTTTTATTAGTATCTTTGATACTGTTAATACTAAATGACTTATTTATACCAATATTTTTATCAAGTATATTAGGTAGTCTTTTACCACTATTAGGAAGTTTATCTAGTTTTACACTGTCAACGAAAATCATTATTTTATTTATACCTTTAATTTCTAACATAGAATAAACTATAGACTCAATTAACTTTTCTTCCATGGTACTATCAATATTTAAGAATTCTTTAGAAAAGTTTAATTTTAATAGACCATCTTCAATTGAATAGGAAAGAAGTTTAGTATTTTCAGGAATTATACTATTAAAACCGGTTGGTAAAAAATAAGAATTCTTTTTATTAATAGTTAGATTATTTATTATATATTTGATTAATTCTTCTTGATTATCTGTTTTTTTAACTATTTTATATCTTGCTACATATTTGTTATTATCAAGTAAATAGATAGGTTGAGTATCTTCATTTATATAGCTTAAGGTAGTAGTGTATTCATAACTATCGTTGTTATAGAAATAAACAACGGAAATAATTAGAAGAGAAATAGTTGCAATAACAAACTTTTTATATGCTATTTTTTTAAGCATTGAAATCACCTAATAAAGTATATTTAATTAAAATAAAAATAGTCCTAGATAGGACTAAAAATTTTTATAAAGTAATTTCTCCTAATTTTAATAATTCAACTACAGCTTGAGCACGACCTTTTACTCCTAATTTTTGCATTGTATTTGATATATGATTTCTTACTGTTTTTTCACTAATATTTAGAGAATCGGCTATTTCTTTAGTTGATTTATTTAAAACTAGTAATTTAAATACTTCAAGTTCTCGTGACGTTAATATACTTTTCACAATTATATTCCCCCTAATACTCATAGTATTTTATGAATATTAGAGAGTTTTTGTGTTTACTTTAGTTTAGAAGGTTTATCTATTTTACCTAGAATATAATCCATAGAATAGTTATATCTTCTAGATACTTCATATAAAAGTAGAGTAGATATTAAGAATTTCTTTCCTTCATAACCAGTCCATGTACTTCTAGAAGTATTCAGTATTTCACTTATATGTGCTTGAGTAAGATTATTTTCTTTACGAATATTTTTTAATCTTTCACTTACTTTTTTCATATTAATTTCATCAGAACTATTTTTATACTTTGTAGTTTTTGTAAGACCCATTGCATAATCAATTGAAATATCAAAATAATTGCATAAAGTATTTAAGTGTTTCAAAGGTATAGTGTCTCTTCCTATTTCATATGATGAGTAAGTTGATCTATCTATACCTAGAATATTTGCTAAGTCTTTTTGAGCTAGGTCTTTTTCTTCTCTTAAATTCTTTATTCTTTCCATCCAAATCACATCCGTAATTTCATTATAATTTAATAAAATTCAAGAAATATTAATTGTGTATGTATTTGGACATTTATTGATATTTAACAGTTATATACATACTTTCATTAAATTCTTCTTGAACGCTTCTAATAATATTATTGGCGTTTTCTTTAGTATGATCTTTAGAAGAAATAATTATACTTATGTTTTTTTCTTTTATTTTAACGAAAGAATTTAATTTAAAATTATCTTTAATTTTTTTCTTAAGTTTTTCTTCCATGCCAATAGATGTATTTAAGTCTTGCATCTTTTCGTAAGCAATATTTTTTTCTTCGTTAGTGGCACTCGTATCTAGAAGAGTTTTTTGATATTCTTCCATAAGAGCTTGTTTTTCTTCATCGTCTTCAACTTCTAAACTAACTAATTCTTCACTTGGTTCGATGTTTATAACTTCTTTACTATTTGTAGTTGTTCCAGTAGTTTGTAAGCTTTTAATAACGTCATCATCAATGCTTACATAATAAATACCTAGTACAAGTATTAAAGAAAATAATGTGACAAACCATAAATTTTGTTTATTTACCATAATCCATCTCCTTATGGTTAAATATATGACTAATTTATTTGTTTTATTCTTGTCGAAAAACAGACTCTTTTGTCGAAGTTTCAACAACTTTTTAAAATAAAAAGGAAATCGACAAAAAAACGCGTAAATGATAAGTGAAGGGAGAAAAAAATATGCAAAAGAAAGTTATTGTGCTCCAACAAGATTTAAAAGATTGCGGAGTAGCTTGTATGCAGTCAATTATTAAATACTATGGTGGTTATGTTAGTATTGAAAAGTTAAGAGAAGATACTAATACTACTCTAGAAGGAGTAACAGCGTTTAATATTGTTAATTGTTTTCAAAAATATGGTTTTGATGCTAGCTCAAAAAAATATGAAAATTTTGAAGATGTTAAAAATATTAATTATCCTGTAATTGCTCATGTTAAACTTAATAATAATATATTACATTTTGTTGTTATATATTCTATTAACGATAAGAAAGTTGTTTTAATGGATCCTGGAGTAGGTAAGAAAGTAATGGATAAGGATGAATTTTCGAAGATATTTATGAATGTTTTAATTGAAGTCCACCCACGAGACAAAAATATAATTAAAGAAGAAAAAATATCGATGGGAAGTTTATTTACTAGTATTATTGGAAAGGAGAAATATATTGTTATAAAGTTAATAATACTAAGTATTCTATTTTCTCTTCTTACAATTCTATTAAGTTATTATTTTAAAATATCTCTTAATTATTTAGATAATATAACTAGTTTAACTAAAATAATTATTGTATTTTTAATATTTACTATTATGAAGATATTAGTAGATTATACTAAGAAATACTATAAGAATTATTTAGATTTAAGAATAGATAGTTATCTTTATAATACCTTCTTAAGACATATATTTTATCTTCCTTCAAAAATAATTAAAAGTAGATCAACAGCAGAGATTATGACAAGAGTTAATGACTTAGAATCTATTAAGAATATTATTTCTAATGTGTCTTTAAATCTTTTCTTAGATTTATTTTTAGGAGTAGTTTCTTTAATAATACTAATAGTTATTAATTATAAGTTATCATTTATATTAATTGGATGTTTATTATTATATATATTATTAGGTATTCTCTTTAATAAGAAGATTTACTATAAAATAAATAATAATATTAGTTTAAACACTTGGGTTAATTCCGTAGTTACTGAGAATATAGATTCATTTGATAGTGTTAAGAATTTAAATATTAGTGACAATGTTTTAACTAAAATGGAAGCTAGTATTTCTAATTATTTATATGATACTTTTAAGATTAATTCTTTCTTTAATGGTGTTAATTTCTTTAAAGAATTAATATTGGATGTAGGTTTCTTTATAATTAATTCTTTAGGTTTCATATTAATTTATTATAATGAGTTTACTTTGGTTGATTTAATAACATATAATTTCTTAGTAAGTTATACTATTAGTCCAATTAAAAATATTATAGATATATTACCAGAGTATAATTATATAAAAGTTATTATATCTAAGATAAGTGAATTCTTAACTATTAAAGAAGAAGATATTAAAAGAATTTATAAATTAATTGATGGAGATATTACATTGAGTGATGTTTCTTATACATTTGATGATTATAACTATGTACTTAAAGATTTATCTTTTAAGATAAATAAGCAAGATAAAGTATTTCTAAAAGGTAAGAGTGGTACTGGAAAGAGTACAATATGTAATTTACTTTATAGGAATATTACTCCTAGTAAAGGAACAATATTAGTAGGAGATTATAATTTACTAGATTATGAATTAAGTGATATAAGAAATAGTATTCTATATATTAATCAATCTGAAAAATTGATTAGGGGTACAATAAAAGATAATATTATTATGGATAGAGATGTAAGTGAAGATGAATTTTTGAGAATTTCTAAAATATGTGAACTTGAGAGTATTGTTAGTAAGAAAGGTATGAGATTTCATTCTTTAGTAGATAATAATACGAAAAACTTAAGTGGTGGAGAAAAGCAAAGGATTATTTTGGCTAGGGGATTATTAAAAAAATCTAATATATTAATTATTGATGAAGCTTTAAGCGAAGTTGATAATGACTTAGAAAGAAAGATTATAAAAAATATATTAGATAGTTTTCATGATAGGACTATTATTTATATATCTCATAAGAGTCAAGAAGATCTATTTAATAAGGTGATAAGTATATGAAATATAAGTTGAATTATGATTACTTAATTAATCTTAAACCAAATATAATTTTTACTATTCTAATAATAATTTTATTAATTATAAATGTAATTATTTTGATAATCTGTTAGTAATTCTCTGACTTATTAAAGAAACAAGAAGTATAAAAGGAGGGAACTAAATGTATTTAACAAACGAAGAAAGCATGCTAGTTGTAGGTGGTGCTTTTAAGGCAAGTGTAGGTTTGTTCATCTATGGCGTAGTAGTGTTTATATTTGGAATATTCAGTGGTTTTTTTAATACTAAAGCATGCAAGTTAAGATAGAAAGGAGTGATTTTGTGTATCTTAGTAATGAAGAAAGTTACAATATTGTAGGTGGTGCGATTAATGGTACTTTTGTTAATGCACTAGCAAGAGTGGGAAAGTTCTTTTACGATATGGGTTATCAAGTTGGATCTGCCTTAAGAAGAGCTTTTTCTAAAAATTATTGTTAATTTGAAGAATTTGAGAAGGAAATTATTTCTTCTCTTTTTCTACTTTACAGTAAAAGCTAGAAAATATCGTGATTTTTCAACAATTTTTCACACTATTTTGTTGTCATTTGATTTACAAGGTGTTATAATATTTACAGTTTATTAGTGAAGGGAGGATAGTAAAATGACAAAGGTAGTTGTACAAGACGGTAATATTGATAAAGCTTTGAGAAATTTCAAAGTTAAAGTTGCTCGTAGCGGTGTCCCTTCTGAACTTAAGAAAAGAAAATTCCATATTAAACCTGGAGTTGAAAAAAGAATGAAGAAAGAAGAAGGCATTAAGAATGCTCGTAAAAAGAATCGTTATTAAGGAGATTATTTATGATAAATAAGATTAATGAAGATTTGAAGAACGCTATGAAAGATGCTGATAAATTTAAATTATCCGTGTTACGTATGTTAAAGAGTGCTTTACAACTTGAAAGTATAAATAAAAAACATGACTTAACAGATGATGAAATATTATCAGTAATTAAAAAGCAAGTTAAACAAAGAAATGACTCAATAAGTGAGTTTAAAAAATATGATAAACTTGATAAAGTAGAAGATTTAGAAAAGGAAATTGCTATTTTAGATGAGTATTTACCTGAAGAAATTAGTGAAGAAGAAATAAATAAGATACTTGATCAAGCATTTACAAGTGTTAATCCTACTAGTATGAAAGATATGGGTATGGTTATGAAAGAAGTACAAAAATTACTAAATGGTAAGAATGCAGATATGTCACTTGTAAGTAAGTTAATACGTGAAAGACTTAGTTAAAAGTCTTTTTTTCTTTCTGTTTTCATAATATTTATTGGTGAAAAATATGCATTTATCTGAATACTTAAAAAACTTTTTATATGATAAGAATTATTTTATTACTTTTTATAATAACTCATTATATGTATTTAATTTTGTTAAGATAAATAAAATATCTAAGTTAGTTATTAATTTAGAATTTTTAGAATTTAATTTAAGTATAAAAGGACTTAATTTATATATAGAAAAGATGAATAAAAGTGAACTTGTTATAAAAGGAATGATTACAAGTATGGAGATTAATAATGAATAAACATTATATTTGGGTAAGGGTAAATACACAAGATGAATTAAGATTAATAAATAAGTTATATAATACAGATATTTATTATGAAGAATTAAAGAAAGATAAAGAATATGTATATTTAAAGATAGATTATAATAATTATAATAGACTTAAGAAATATTTAATATCTTATAAAGTATCTATATATAAAGATACTGGTATTTATAAGTATTTAGATATATTTAAATCTAATAAATCTTTTTTTATTACTTTGTTTATTTCAATAATTCTTTTAATAGTGGTTAATAATATGAGTTTTAATATTGTAGTTAAGACTAATGATTTAAAAATTAAGAATACTATATTAAATAGTTTAAATGAAACTGGTATTAGGAAAGTTGGATTTAAGAAAAATCATAAAGAAATAGAAAAGATTGTTGAAAAGATACTTAATAATAACAAAAATACTTTAGAATGGTTAGAAATAAAGTATGATGGTTTTGATATGGTTGTATTAGTTACTAAAAAAGTAAAGAAAGAAAGCAAAAGTGAAAAGAATATATGTAATATAGTAGCTAAGAGTGATGGAAAAATAGTGAGTTTTAATATTAAAAAAGGAGAAGTAGTTACAAGAATAAATCAGTATGTATACAGGGGAGATATATTAGTTAGTAGTATTGTTAAGAATAATGAAGAAGTAAAAGACTTGGTGTGCTCAAGTGGAACTGTTTATGCAGAAGTTTGGTATAAAGTAAATGTAAGTGTACCATTTGAAAGAAAAGAATATATAAAAAGTGGAAAATCTAAATATAATATAAGAGTAACTATTAATGATAATAAATATAAAATATTTAGAAGTAGATTTAAGAAATATAAAGAAAAAAGTAGTAATATTTATGAACTTAATGATTTTAAAATTGATTTAGTAAAAGAAAGTGAAGTAGAGTTAAAGAAGAAGATTTTAAATGAAAAAGAAGCTTTAGAAGAAGGTTTAAAACTAGTTAATGAGAAGATGAAATTAAAGTTAAAAGAAGATGAATCTATAGTTGAAAAAAAAGTTTTGAAAAATACTATAAAAGATAGTACAATGGTATTAGAAGTTTTTGTTGTTACAAAAGAAAGTATTGGTAAAGTTGTAACGGTGGAAGAGGGTAGTATAAATGATAAAAGTGATACTGGAGAGAGTTCTTAATAATACGTGGCCTATGTTACTTGTATTTTTAATTGCAATATGTATAGTAAGATTCTTTTATTTACAAAATCATAAAGAAAAGTTTGTTTTATATAAAGAATGTATGTTAATATTTTCAATTATTTATTTATGGTTATTATTTGAATTGTTAACTACAACAGAAATTAATCATAATGGTGGAATGAATCTAGTACCATTTTCAGAAATATTAAGATATGATATTGGATCTAGGATGTTTATGATGAATGTTGTTGGTAATATCTTAATATTTATACCTTTTGGTTATTTAATAAGTGACTATATTAAGTCTAAAAATATTTGGCCAATTCTTATAACTAGTATTGTTACTAGTGCAAGTGTTGAATTTATTCAATTAAATATTGGTCGTAGTTTTGATGTTGATGATATATTTTTAAATGTTTTAGGAACAATTCTAGGATATATTTTATATAAATTGTTTAAGAAATTGCAAAAACATTTGCCTGACTTCTTTAAAAGTTCGTTATTTTATAATATAATATGGATAATTATTATTGTTATATTGATAATTTATTTTTTGGGTTATTGGGAAGTGATGATTAATGCAATATAGTATTAGTAATGTATATGGTTATGATAAAAACTATAAGTTTTTAAATAAGTTAATAAAGAGAACTTTAAAACATGAGAAAGCAAAGAAGTCTATTTTTAGTATTGTATTTGTTGATGAAGAAACAATAAGAGATTTAAATAGAAAATATCGTGATATAGATAAAGTTACGGATGTATTAAGTTTTGCTTTTGAAGATAATGATAGAGTAGATTATAAAGATTTTAGATTTTTAGGAGAAATATATATATGTATTCCTAGAATGATTAGTCAAGCTAAAGAATATGGACATAATGAAACAAGGGAGTTAGGTTTCTTAACAGTACATGGACTCTTACATTTACTTGGTTATGACCATATGAATAAAAAAGATGAAAAAGTAATGTTTGATTTGCAGGAGAAGATGTTAAATGAAAGTATATGGACAAGAAAAAGTAAAAGTTAGTATGATTAGAAATGTACTAAATAAATGTAAGTATTCCTTAGATGGTTTAAAGTTTTGTTTTATGAATGAAACAAGTTTTTTACTTGAAGCATTGGGTGCAATTGTTATAATTATATTTGGAATGATATTTGATATAGACTTTGTAGAGTGGGTTATATCTTTTGGTAGTTTAATGTTAATTGCAATAACTGAATTAATTAATACAGCGATTGAAGCTACAGTTGATTTAGTTACTGAAGAATATCATCCACTTGCTAAAGTAGCTAAAGATTGTGGAAGTGCTGCGACTGGTATTATGACAATACTTGCACTTTTAGCTAACTTTATAATATTTGCTCCTTATATAATAGGACTATTTGTATAGGTGAATTATGAAGAGTGGTTTTGTAAGTTTAGTGGGTAGACCTAATGTAGGTAAGAGTAGTATCCTTAATCGAGTTACTAATGCACATATTGCTATAACTAGTAATGTTGCTGGTACTACTCGTAATTTAATTGAAGGTATATATAATGAACCTGAGTGTCAAATAGTATTTGTAGATACTCCTGGTATATCTAAGCCTATTAATAAACTTGGTAAGGTATTAAATAAGCAAGCTTTTGCGTTAACTAAAGATGTTGATGCAATACTTTTTGTAGTTGATGTAGATGCAGGTATTGGTAGGGGCGATGAATATTTAATGGAGACATTAAAAAATAGTGACATTCCTGTAATACTTGTTATGAATAAAATAGATAAAGTATCACGTGAAAAGTTAATTAAAGCTATAGATAAATATAAAGATTATCCATTTAGTGAAATAGTACCTGTAAGTGCTTTAAAAGATGATAATATAGATAGATTAATTGAAGTTATAAAGAAATACTTAACAGATGAAATAAAGTATTATGATGAAAATATGGTAACTTCATCTTCTAGTCAATTTATGGTTAGTGAAGTAGTTAGAGAAAAATTACTTAACTCTACTAGTGAAGAGATACCCCATTCAATTACTTGTCATTGTGTAAGTATTGAAAATAAAAAAGATATAGTTAATATATCTGTTGATATTATAGTGGATAGAAATAATATAAAAGGTATGATTATAGGTAAACATGGAGATAAGTTAAAAAGTGTAGGTATAAAAGCACGTGAAGACTTAGAAGAAATGTTTAATAAAAAAGTGTATCTAGAATTATATGTTAAAACAATAGAAAATTGGAAAGAAAAAGAAAAGTATTTAAAAGAATTAGGTTTCTTTGATTATGAATAAAAAATAAATCACCTTCACAATATATTATTAGGAAGGTGATTTTAATGAATAAGAAAGAAGCTTGGAATATATTTAAAAAGTCTGGTAAAGTAGAAGATTATTTAAATTATAAAAAGATAGAAAAGAAGTAAAGATGATAGAAGTAGTAGAAGGATTAATAATAAAAGAAACTCCATATGGAGAAAGTAGTAAGATAATAAATATAATAACTAAAGAACATGGTGTTATAGGAGTTATGTGTAAGGGTGCTAAAAGTATGAAGTCTAAGTTAAGAGCATCTACTATGAAACTTACATATGGTATGTTTAATATTTATTATAAAGAGAATAAACTTTCTCTTCTTTCTAGTGTTGATATAATTAATCCTTTTGTTAATATAAAGAATGATATATTAAAAATAAGTTATGCTTCTTATTTATTAGAACTTACTTATCAAGTATTAAAACAATCTAATGATATAAATATATATGAAGATTTAATTAATGCTTTAATTAAAATAGATGATAATTTAGATCCTTTAATAATTACTAATATAATAGAAGTTAAATATTTAGATTATTTAGGAGTTGGATTAAACTTAGAAAGTTGTAATGTATGTAATAAAAAGAATAATATAGTAACTTTATCTTTAGAACGTGGTGGTCTAGTATGTATAGATTGTTATAGGGGAGAAGAATTATTAGACTTAAGAATAATAAAACTATTAAATATGTATTATTTAGTAGATATTAAAAGTATATCTACATTAAAAATAGATTCTAAGTTAGTAGATCAAATTAATAGATTCTTATCTTGTTATTATGAAGACTATACAGGGTTATATTTAAAAAGCAAGGATTTTTTAAAAAAGTTAACAACATCTACTTGAAAATACTACACATTTGTAGTATCATTTTTTTAGATAAAAATAGAAAGTGAGACCCCGAAATCATGAAAAGAAATGCTAATTTATTAGCAACCTTCCAGAAGCTAAAAAGCCTACTGGGGGGGGGGCGAGAAACAACACAAAAGAACTTTAATTATTGCACTTACTTTAATAGAATTATTATTAATAATTGGTGCTTATATATCTTATAATAATAAAAATTTAGATAAATATATTTTTGGTGCGTCTACATCTAGTAGTGATTTATTTGCTGTTATGATAGAAGATTCAAATGGTAATTATCAAGAAAGTACTAATTCTACTTTTCCTGGTTATGAATATTTTTATAATCAAACTAAATCAGGATGTATGTCTTCAAATGGTAAACAAATAGAAGATTCTCTTTTATATGATCAAGATAAAAAGAAAGCTACAGTTAAAGTATCAGAAACAAGTATGTGTTATTTATATTTTGATAAATATAAAGAGCAATTACTTAGTGATAAATTAATAACCATGGGAGAATTGTATCAAAGTAATTTGGTAGGCGATGGATATCGTTATGTTGGAAGTGGTGCAGTGGATGAATCGACAAATCCAAATAACTTTATTTGTTTCGGTACAACAGATAAATCGGAATGTATAGCAAAACAAGATAAATATATGTTTAGAATAATCGGAGTGTTTGCAGATGAAAATGGAGATAACCATGTTAAATTAATTAAATATAAATCTATAGGAAGATATGAGTGGAATTCAACAAATTCAAAAACTAACTGGGAAAATAGTGATTTGTATAAAGGTTTAAATGGAAGTTATTTTTTAACAAATACATCCTATAATTATCTGCAAAATGCTATGTGGAGTGATAAAATAGAGAATTGGACATGGAGTGCAGTTAATACTCAAACTAGAATTAATACATCAAGTAATCCTTCATATACTAGTAGTTCTCCAAAAGGCGTGTATTTGAATGAAATGCATAAAAACGGTTCTGATAAATTATGCATGAATATAAATAGTACTGTAATTAATTGTAGCGGTGGAACATGGACAAATCCTGTAGCAAAGATTGGATTACTATATATGAGTGATTATGCACTATCATTAGGTTCTTCTGCATTGTCTATGTCAACTGGTCCTAGTAAAATAACATTAAAAACAGGTTGGATTCATTTAGGCAATAATGATGATAGTAATAACGAATGGACTATTGCAAATCATGATTTATGGAGTAGCAAATATTATTCGTGGGATGTACGTAGTGATGGTGCTATTGGATATAATTATTATACTAATACTGAAAGTGTTAGACCTGTCTTTTATTTAAAAAGTAATGTTGCTGGTGGAATTGGAGATGGTTCTTTAGAAAATCCATTTTTAATAATTGATAGTTCTAATAGTGATGAGTCGTCTTTAAAAATATCTTTATCAAAAAATAAAAATGTTTTAACTGCTAATTTTACAAAAGGAAAAGGAGCATTAACAAAGTATTGTATTAATAACAAACTTAGTATAAGTGGATGTTCATGGAAAAGTATAACATCTAATTCAATTAATTATACTATGAATTCGGATGGTCTATATTATGTACATGTTATTGATGACCTTGGATTTATTATACATTCTTCTATTTCATATGAGACAGAAAAATATTTTAATGATTATTTAATTAATTCCGGTAAATATTTAAATTTGTTAGAAAACTCTGGATTGGGAATAAATGATGGGTATCGTGCTGTTGGGGCAGATGCTTCGGTTTCTAATTTTGTATGTTTCGGAACAACTGATCAAGCAACATGTAAGACAAATTATCAGCAATATCTGTATCGAGTAATTGGAGTTTTTCCTGATTCGAGTGGAACATACCATGTTAAACTTATAAAATTTTCTCAGTTAGGTTCAATTTCATTCAATTCTAGTGATGAAGATACCTTGTTTAATTATAGTGAAATTTATCAAGGATTAAATGGAAAATATTTTCTTACAAGCACCAAATTTAGTTATTTACAAGATACAATATGGTTAAATAAAATAGAAAATTGGACATGGAATAGTGTAAGTACTTATGGCAACATGGGTGGTGGACCCGATTTTACCGTATCTCCTTTGATTGGTATTTATTTAACTGAAAATAATATTGGTTCTGATTATTGTTATTCTAATGCTAGTGCCTCGATTCCATGTTCTCCAACTGCATATGAAACATATCAAGCTAAAATAGGATTGATGTATGCAAGTGATTATGTGTTTTCTGCTGAAGCAGACTTAACAGCTCCAATTAATTCTAATTCTTTGGTAAATAGTTGGTTATCACCTTCTAATACAGATTATAAAAATTCTGGAAACATTATTAATACAGAATGGACTATGATTGTATTAGGTGCTGATCATAATATTGGTGGATTTAGTTCTTGGGCAATTAATGCATCAGGTAATTTAGAAAGTGTCGATTTCACTAATAGCAATGTTGCTTTTCGTCCGGTATTTTATTTAACAAGTGATGTTATTGTTAAATCTGGAAATGGTAGTTATGATAATCCCTACATTTTGGTAGAATAATATTGGTATAAAGAACATCTGCTATTGCTTTCTATCTATCTTATGTAGTAGATGTCTTTATATATAGATAAGTCTCATATAATGAATATGGGACTTTTTGTTTGTAATTAAGAAAAAGTGTGGTATAATTAAGTTACAGATTTAAGTGGGCAGAAAATCCCACTTTTATTATTAGTTTGGAGTGGTTATATGCTTGATGAATTAAAAAGTGAATTATCTAAAATATTAGGGGAAAAAGAATTAATAGTGGATGATATCTATATAGAAGATAAAAATAACTATAAGTTCTTAACTATTGTACTTGATAAAGTAGGTGGTATTGACCTAGATGAAATAGTAGATGCGACTAATATTATTAATCCAATAGTTGATAATTATAATATTTGTGATGATTCGTACATAATGGATGTTATTAGTAAAGAAAGGGATGTATAAAATGGATAGTAAAGCATTTATTAAAGCACTTAATAATATAGTTAAAGAAAAGAATATTAGTGAAGATGTTGTTTTTGATGCAATGCAATTAGCTATGCAAACTGCATATAAAAAGAACTTTGATTCTAAAACTAATGTTAGAGTGGATATTAATCGTGAAACAGGAGAAATCAAAGTATATTCTTATTTAGTAGTAGTAGATGAAATTGATGAAGGAACTACTATTATAGATGAAGAAGGTAATGAAGTAGATGTAGCACCAGAAATTAATCTTGATGCGCAAATACTTTTAGAAGATGCTCGTAAGATTGATCCACTATGTGAAGTAGGAGATACAATTGAAAAAGAAGTTACTCCAAAAGATTTTGGTCGTGTAGCGGCTGGTACTGCAAAACAAGTTGTTACTCAAAAAATAAGAGAAGCAGAAAAGAATAGCATTATTGAAGAATTTAGTGATAAAGAATATGAATTAATGCTAGGTTTAGTAGCAATGGAAGATCAAAGAAACTATTATATAGATTTAGGTAGAACTAGGGGAATACTTCCTAAGAGCGAAATAATACCTGGAGAAAAAATAGTAATGGGTTCTAATATAAGAGTATATGTTACTAAAGTAGATACTAATAATAAAGGACCTGTAATCTTACTTAGTAGAAAACATTATGGATTTGTTAAAAGATTATTTGAATCATTTATACCAGAATTACAATCAGGAGATATAGTACTTTATGGAGTTGCTCGTGAAGCAGGTATTAGAAGTAAAGTGGCTGTTGGTAGTATGAATGAAAGAATAGATGCAATTGGATCTTGTATTGGAGAAAGGGGTTCAAGAATAGCAGGTATTCTTAAAGAATTAAATGGAGAAAAAGTAGATTTAATTTTATATAGTGAAGATCCTAAAGAATATATAGCTAATGCACTTGCTCCAGCTAAGAATGTTATTGTTAATATATTAGATGAAGAAAAGAAAGAAGCTTTAGCTATAGTAGATGATGATAATTTAAGTCTAGCTATAGGTAAGAAAGGAAGTAATATAAGACTTGCTTCTAAATTAACTAAATATAAAATTGAAATTAAAACATTATCACAAATAAATCAAGAAGGAAATAAATAAAATATTATGAAACAGAGAAAAATACCAATGCGTACATGTGTCGTGTCGCATGAAAAATGTGAAAAGAAAGATTTGATTAGAGTAGTTAGAACTACTAGTGGTGATGTAGAGATTGATTTATCTGGGAAGTTAAATGGTAGGGGTGCTTATTTAAAAAAAGATGTAGATGTAATAAATAAAGCGAGAAAGAGTAAAATATTAGATAGACATTTAGAAGTAGAAGTACCAGATAAGATATATGATGAATTATTAGATATAATAAAATAAAGAAAAGGAGAGTGAAAGAATGACAGTAAAAGAGTATGCTAATGAACTTGGATTGTCTATACAAGAAGTATTAAAAAAATGTAAGGAATTAAGTTTAAGTCCTACAGGTAGTGATGATATTTTAACAGATGATGATATTATATTTTTAGATAATACTTTGAATTTAATAAGTACAGATGAAGATATGAGTTATGATGAAGATGAAAACTTAGAAGATATAGCTTATGGAATAATGGAAAGTAAGAATATTAAAGATAATAATTCTAAAAATAAAGTTAAAGTTCAAAAGAGTAATGTAGAACAAAGTGATTTTGCTTTAAAGAAAAAAGAAATGTATAAGCATAAAGAAAAATTACAATCAAATAATAAAACTAGTGAAAATATTGCTCTTTATAAGAATAATATGACAGTTAATGAATTAGCTACAGAATTGAATTGTAAAGGTACTGACATAATTAAAAAGCTTATGGAATTAGGTATAATGGCTGGTTTAAATGATCAAATTGATTATGAAAGTGCTGAAATTGTCGTTTTAGATTATGGAAAAACTCTTAAAAGAGAAAGTACTCAAGATGTAAGTAATTTTGAAGAATTTGAAGTTATAGATAATGAAGAAGATCTAGTTAAAAGACCACCTATAGTAACTATTATGGGACATGTAGATCATGGTAAAACAACTCTTCTTGATTATATTAGACATTCTAAAGTAGTAGATACTGAATTTGGGGGAATTACACAACATATAGGTGCTTATCAAATAGAACATAATGGTAATAAGATAACTTTTATTGATACTCCAGGACATGCTGCATTTACAGAGATGCGTGCTAGGGGTGCTAGTGTTACAGATATAGTTATTATTATAGTAGCAGCAGATGATGGTGTAATGCCACAAACTAAGGAAGCTGTTGATCATGCGAAAAGTGCTGGTGTTCCGATAATTGTTGCTGTTAATAAAATAGATAAGCCAGATGCTAATATTGAAAGAATATATACAGAAATGGCTGAAATAAATATAACTCCTGAATCATGGGGTGGAGATATTCCATTTATTAATATTTCTGCTCATACTGGAGAAGGTATTGATTTGCTTTTAGAAACTATTGAAACTATTAGTGAAATGAGTGAGTTGAAAGCTAATCCAAATAGATATGCTATGGGTGCTGTTATCGAAAGTAAAGTAGATAAGAATGTTGGTGGAGTAGCTAGTTTCTTAATTCAAAATGGTACTTTAAGAATAGGAGATCCTGTTGTAGTAGGAACTGCTTTTGGTAAAATCAGAACTATGAAGAATGACTTAGGTATGCCTATTGTTGAAGCTGGACCTTCGACACCAGTTGAAGTAACAGGTATTTCTGAAAATCCAAGTGCTGGAGATAAATTTATGGCATTTGAAACTGAAAGTGAAGCTAAAAGTATTGCTGAGAAAAGAAAGAAACAAGAATTATCTAAGTATAAGAAGAATGTTGTGTCTTTAGATGACTTATTTAAGAAAATTGAAGGCGGTACTAAAGAAGTTAATGTTGTTTTAAAAGCAGATGTTAGGGGTAGTGAAGAAGCAGTTAAGAATGCTCTTGAAAAAATTAGAATTAAAGATGTAGTAGTAAAAGTTATTCGTAGTGGTATTGGTACTATTACTGAAAGTGATGTAGTGTTAGCTAATGCAAGTGATGCTATTATAATTGGTTTTAATGTTGTACCTTCTAATATTACTAAAGAAGTTGCTAAACAATATAATGTCGATATAAGATTGTATACAATTATCTATAAGTTAGTTGAAGAAATGGAAGATGCTATTAATGGTATGTTAGATCCAGAATTTAAAGAAGTAGTATCTGGTAGTGCTGAAATTAGAAAGATATTTAAATTCTCTAAGATAGGTAATATAGCAGGTTGTATGGTGGTAGATGGAATAATTAAGAATAACTCAAGTGTAAGAGTTATAAGAGATGGTATAGTTATTCAAGAAGATAAAATATCTTCATTGCAAAAAGGTAAAGATCATGTTAAAGAAATGAAAAAAGGTTTTGAATGTGGTATTACTCTAGAAAACTTTAATGATATTAAAGAAGGAGATATATTAGAAGCATTTGAACTTGTCGAGGTTAAAAATGCCTAGTCATAAAGTAGAAAGAATAGCATCAGATATAAATAAATATTTAAGTAGTATATTACTTGTAGATACTAATGATGAATTACTTAAGAATATAACTATTATAGATACCAAAGTTTCTAAAGATTTAAGTTATGCTAAAGTTTATTTTACTTCACTATTAAATATGGAACATAAAGATATAGAGCGTGAAGTAAATGAAGCTGCACCTTTCTTAAGAAAAGAATTAGCTAAGGTATTAGATGTAAGAAATATACCAGAATTAAAGTTTATTTATGATACATCCATTGAATATGCTGATAATATTGAAAAAATAATAAAAAAAATAAATCAGGAGTAGGTTATGGAAAATATTAATTTTAAAGTAATAGGGTTACAAGAAGCAACTACAATAGATTTTGATCTATATGATGCTTATTATAATAAATTTATTGAGATATATGGACTAGGTCTTGCTGATGTTATGGCAAGTAATATGAAAGATGATGTAAGAAAATATGATATTCTAGCAGGAGATAGTAAGAATTTTCAAATGTCTAATAAAGCAATAAAAGATATAGATAATGGGGAATGTTTACTATTTGGAATATTTAGTAATAATATTTTATTAGGTGTTTCTAGGGTATACATAAAAGGAGAAGATTTATTAGTTCCAGATATTATCTTTAAAAGTATCTATTCTTTAGAAGAACAATATTATTTATATAATGAATTTGTTAAATATTTAGAAAGTACTTATGAGAAAAAAGTATATATAGAAATTCCCAATAAGGAAATAGATTTAAAAAATATTTTAACAAGTAATGAATTTAAAGTTGAACTAGATGAAGGTAATGGACAATATAATTTGACTAGAACTTTCTTAATTACAAAGAAGTAGTATGAAAAATGGAATTTTAGTAGTAAATAAAGATATTAATATGACAAGTAGAGATGTTGTTAATAAATTGACATCTCTTTTTGGCACTAAAAGAATAGGACATACTGGTACTTTAGATCCACTTGCTACTGGTGTACTTGTTGTGTGTATTAATAAATATACTAAGTTAGTTGATATAATTACTAGTGAATATAAAGAATATGTTGCTACAATTAAACTTGGTATTGAAACAGACACTATTGATATTACTGGTAATGTATTAAAGAGTGAGTGTCCTAAAGTATTAGAAACTTCTTTTATAGATGACACTATAAAGACATTTCTAGGTAAAAGTATTCAAGAGGTTCCAATTTATAGTGCTATACATGTTAATGGCAAAAGATTATATGAATATGCTCGAAATAATATAGAAGTTGATCTTCCAAAAAGAGAAGTAGATATAAAAGAAATAGAGTTAATTGAGTATAAGAATGATGAAATTAAGTTTAGATGTGTTGTTAGTAAAGGTACTTATATTAGAAGTCTTATAAAGGATATTTGTAATAAGTTAGGTGTCTTAGGTACAATGAGTAGTTTAGTACGTACTAAACAGGGTAACTTCTTTATAGAGAATAGTTATACTCTAGAAGATATAAATTGTGGTAATTATGAACTCTTAGATTTAGAAGATGTTTTGAATATTGAAGTTATTAACTGTGATTTAGAATTACTAAAGATGGTAAAGAATGGTGTTAAACTAGAAAGTTATTCTAAATATAGATTATTTATGTATGATAACGAAAGAATTTCTTTATATGATAAATTTGGCAAGCTACTTATCTTGTTTTAATTGATAAATTAAGGTATAATTAAGTAGTGATGCCTGTGTGGCGGAATTGGTAGACGCACTGGACTCAAAATCCAGCGGTTTTTAACCATGTCGGTTCGAGTCCGACCACAGGTACCAAATTGATAATGACGAACTATTAGGGTTCGTTTTTTAAATATCTATTCAAAATTTGTATGATATTAAAAAAATAAAAGCCTATTTTTTCTTTTACTCGTAAGTGAGTAAAATATGTTATGGCTTTTATTATGATAATATTTTTTTATCTTGTAGATTGTCCACAATTAGATGCTGCAATTTTTTGTTTAATTTCATTCTTATGTAATTGTTTAATATTTTCTATACAAGTTTTTAATTTTTCTCCTTCTGGAGTAAGTTCAGCATCGTTTCTGTTTAATCCTAAAAAAGTTGTGATCCCTAATCCTACAGCACTCATGTGAAATAAATCTCCACATTTACTAAAATAACTGCCTAAATCTCCTTGTTGCATACAATTAGTTAAGTCAAAAAGAATTTGTTTATAATAATTAATTTTTCTTTCTAGATTCATTTTACATCTATAATCCAGTATATTATATTCATCAAATCCAAACAAATTGTTTTCATTTATGTATTCTAATTCATCTAAAGTTAAACTAAGCAAAATAGCACTAAAAGTAATTTCATACATTTCATAAAAATTAAAATCATCATCTCCAGCTTTTAAATTATCGATTTCTTTGCTCATTTTACGAACATCTTGCCAATCTTTTCTTAATGATTCTTCTGTTATTTGATTTTTGCTCTCTATTGTTTCTCTGATTTTATTTTCATCAATAATTTTATTTTTAACAAACATGTTAATAATCTCCAATCTATTTTACATAATTATAACATATCTATTAACAATTAAACATGTTATATTTTGTAAATAATCATATATTGCAAATAATATTATCATGGTGTATTCATAAATATGAATTGCGGTGAATGTCTTCGGACTACACCTAAGCAAGTTGGATGCGTCTAACTTGTTTTTGTTTTAAAAAGCTGATTAATAAAATTTAAAAAATAATTTCGAATATGTTTACAATGATCATTAAACCTGATATTATAAATATGTAATGAAATGCCCATTTTGTTATGGGGAGAAAAGGGAACGCTGTTCCTTTTTTTCGTGTTAGTAATTACTAAAAATATTTTGAACATGCTTTTTTGTCAACAGTCTGAAAGTTATTCCAGTGTACTGGAATAACTTTTTTGCATAGTAAATATAATTAATGAAAATAATATCTAAAAAAATGTGATTATGATATAATCTATTTGTAAGGTGGTGTTAGTTATGAATATAAAGAAGCAAGCCCGTGAATTTGCTATCAAAGCTCATTATGGGCAATTAAGAAAAAGTGATAAAGATAAACCAATGATAGTGCATCCAATAGATGTTGCGGGTATATTAGAATCTTATGGATTTGATGATAATGTAGTGGCTGCAGGATATTTACATGACGTTATCGAAGATACAGATTTTGATAGTCATGATATTAAAGAATCTTTTGGAGATGATGTATTATCTTTAGTACTTGGAGATAGCGAAAAAGATAAGAGTTTAGAATGGGAAGAAAGAAAAAGAAGAACTATTGAAGAAGTAAAAGAATTAGATATTAGACATAAAGCAATAGTGGCAGCAGATAAAATAAGTAACTTAGAAGATTTACAAATATGCATTGGAAAAGTAGATTATTATGATTTTTCTTCATTTAATAGGGGATATGATAAACAAAAATGGTATTATGAAAATATTTATGAAAGTTTAATATATAATGAAGAAAATATTCATCCAATGTTTCTTAGATTAAAAGAATTAATAGATAGTATATTTAATAATAGTTATGATGAATATTTAGAAGATATTATATTTGAAGATAAAAGAGACGAATTAAAGGAATTAAAAAAACTTCATTATAAGAAGAAAGAGTTAATGAAACTTAAAAATAACTTTGATTTAAATACTTTTGTTATTGAATTTACTGGGACTCCTAGAACAGGTAAAACAACACTTATAAATAGTTTAAAAGATTTCTTTAAAAATGGTGGCTATACTATAGGTATAATTGAAGAATTTACAACAAGTGATTATTATAAGAATGAATTATATCCTAGTATAAAAGATTTAAGTAAAGAAGAAATCAACAAAATAATTCCTGAACATGTATTAAAAGATTTAAAAAAGAATTTAAAAGATAATAAAGATATTTTGATTGTAGATAGATGTTTATTTGATAGGGTTATTTGGATGGATAGATTATATAAAAAGAAAGGTATAAAGAAAAAAGATTATAAGGAATTCTTAGATAAATATACACCTATTATAAAAGATAATATTGATGTAGTGGTTGCTACCTATACTGATCCACTTACTAGCATAAAAAGGGAGTATCATAATAATTTGTCTTTAGAAAGAAGAAGATTCTTAAATGAAGAAAATGTTAATGAATATAATGTATCTTTATTAGAATGTAAGAATAACTTAGGTAATAATGATATTAATATTGTGTTTGTTGATACTACTAATAAAAGTGAAAGAGATGTATCAGTGAGTATTGCTAATAATATATTAGATGTAATGAGAAAAAAATATATTGATGAAATTAATGAATATTTGAAAGGCTTTATTGAAAAAAATGACTGAGTCAAAAGGATGGAATTGGAATATAGTAAGTGATAATTTTTGGAAAATACCTAGTATAGATAGTTATTATTTATTAAATAGATGGATTAATCAAAATAAGAAGAATATATTGGATTTAGGATGTGGAGTTGGAAGGCACTCAATCTTGTTTGCTCTTAATAATTTTTATGTTTATTCTTTTGATATAAGTGAAGCTGGAATAGGTGAAACTAAAAAATGGGCAGAAGAATTAAACTTAAATAACATAGATTTTAAAATAGGGGATATGCTTGATTTACCTTATGATGATGAATCTATCGAGTCAATTATTTGTTATAATGTTATATCTCATACAGATACTAATGGAGTAAAGAAAGCTATTCAAGAAATTAAGAGAGTATTAAAACATGATGGTGAAGCGTTTATTACTTTATGTAGTAAGAAAACTTGGGGATATAAACAAGATTGGCCAAAAATAGATGAAAATACTCTTCTTAAAATGGAAGAAGGACCAGAATATAAAGTTCCACATTTTTATGCAGATTATAGTTTGATAAAAGAATTGTTTAAAGATTTTGAAATAATAGATGTAAGACATATACAAGATTATTTTATTAGTAATAATAAAGAATGTTCATCATACCACTTTCATATACTAATTAAGAAAATATGAAAGTATTAACTATAAGAGAGCCTTATGCTTCTTTAATACTTCATGGTATTAAAAAAGTAGAAACTAGAACTTGGAAAACTAATTATAGGGGAGAAATATATATTCATGCTGGTATTAGTAAAATGAGTAAAGATATTTTAAATAATAAGAAGCTTATGAATTTATATGCTGGTATTAGCCCTAGTTATGGAAAGATTATTTGTAAGTGTAATTTAGTAGATGTTGTAGAAATGACACCTGAATATATAAAAAGTGTAGGTGAAGATGAATTAGTGTGTGGAAGATTTGAAGTTGGTAATTATGCTTGGATTTTAGATGATATTGAAATTATTAATCCAATAGAATGTAAAGGAAAATTAGGTATTTGGAATTATGATGAAGGCAACTAGTTGTACTAGCTGCTTTTTTAAATAACAAAAAAACAACTAGGGTTAGTTGCTTTTAAAACTATTTTTTATTCGTGACAATCACAAGAAGAACATCCACTACATGAGTTATCACATTCACATTCTTCTTTTTCGCTTTCTACATACTTAATAGCATTTGTAGGGCAAGATTCGATAGCGTTTACTACATCTTCACTTTCAATATTTTCATTGCTTATAATGTTGCTTAAACCTTCATCATTAAAATCAAAATGTTCAGGGTCTATTGATACACATGCTCCACAACCTATACAAGCATCTTCATTTACATATAATTTTTTCATACATTCCTCCTACTTATGATTATATAAAATTATTTAGAATGTGTCTAGATAAAGTAAATACTTGTTAAAAGTATTTTAAATTCAAAATAGAATATGATATGATATATACGAGGTGTTAGTACATGGGATCAAGAATGAATAAATATTATGAAGAACCGGAAAATTTGGTAACTAGAACTACTAGAAATCAAGAATTATATAAAGATATAAGTAAAAGTGAATTAGAAAATTATAGTATTAAAAGTAACGCAACTGTTCTAGGTGATTCTAAACCAGAAATTGATATAGAAAAAATAAAGAAAATTCTTGATACTAAATATAATGAAACTCCTAAAAGAAAAAGTATTAATATTGAAGAAGTTGAAGAAGAAGTAGTAGAAAGAGAAGATACTAAAGAATATGATATTAATGCAGTATTAGAAAAAGCTCGTGAAGAAAAGACAGTAGATTATCAAGAAGAAAGATTAAAAAAGATAAGAGATACTCAATATGATATTTTAAAAAATATAGATGTTAATAAAGAGAAAGAAGAAGTATCTACTCCGGAAGATAATTTAGCAGAACTTATAAATACAATTGCTTTAAATGAAAAACAATTGAAAAACGCTAGTAATAAGATCGAAGATGATTTTGATTTACTTGACTTAAAAGGTGATGATGATACAGAAGTTCTAGGGGCTATGAAGGAAGATGTGGAAATAGAAGAAGAAATCGATCATAACGCAATTATTGATGAAACTAGTGATGTTAGTGAAACAGCCGAAGAATTAGAAAAATCTTTCTATACGACAAGTAATGAAATATTAAGTGATGACTTTATAGATGTAAATGATAAGATGAGTTTACCAATAAAGATATTAATTGGACTTATAATAGTAGCGTTTATATTTGGAATTTATGTGTTAGTTAAATCTATTTTCTTTTAATTATTCATATAGTTTTATATGAGAAAGTTTAAGAGTAAAAAATATAATAAAAAAACAATTGCTAAGATGTTAGTAATTGTTTTTTTGGCTTCAGGTGTATTTTCTACTATATTATTTAATTATTATGGTAAAAAGAATACTCAAAAGTTATTGTCTCTTACTCATCATAAAATAGAAAAGGTTACTTATCAGTTTTTTTCAGATTTAATAACGGATGATGTTATAAATAAAAATAGTACTAAAGATATATTTAAAGTTGTAAAAAATAGTGATAATGAAATAATAAGTGTTGATTATGATATGGAGAATACTTATAAATTATTAACTAACATATCTGAAATACTAAAGAGTGCTATTAATGAATTTGAGAATGGTAAATTAGATATAGAAGTAGATGATTATTATTTAAAACATGATAAGTATGGACAATACTTATTAGTACCTGTATTTTTTGGTAGTGATAATATGTTTATTGCTAGTTGGGGTCCTAAAATACCTGTTTATTTTCATTTTACGGGATCTTTACTTACTAATATAAAAACTAAAGTTACAGAGTATGGATTTAATAATGCTCTTTTAGAAATATATGTTACTGTTAAAATAAATGAACAAATAACTACTCCTGTAGTTAAAAAGATTGATACAATTGATTATGATATTTTAATTAATGCAATTGTTGTAAATGGTAGAGTACCTGAATTTTATCCAAATGGTCTAGAAAGTAATAGTAATATTTTAAAGAAGAATACTTGAAAATAAGGATATTTCTGATATAATTGTAATATAGAATAGGGTGAAGATATGACAAGTGCATTTATAAATGAACCATTTGATAACGCAATAAAAACTTATATATTAAAAAAAAGTGAACCATGGAGTAAAGAATATAATTCATTTTTAGTTGTTATGGTTCGTATGCTTGTTAATATTTATGGAGAATTAGATATCTTAAATCCTTATTATTCTTTAAATGAAATGGCTATAAAAGATAATTTGAAAAAATATGGTGCTAATGATAATCAAGTAGATAATTTGTTTTTTATGTTTGATATGTATTCTAATATAGAAAAGAGTGGAGAAACAGGAAAGGGTAAGAATAGTTATTTTATATTATTACAAAAATTAATGATAGATTTATTTGTTTTAAAAAAACAAGATGGTAACTTAGTAGATAGTGATTATAAAGAATTCTTTGATTTACTTTATACACCCGTTACAAGTGATCCTTTAAGACAATCCTTTAATTATTTAAATAGTGTTGATATATATGAAGTTGCTAAGTATTATCAAGAAGAAATAAATAAAGCAGTACCTATAATAAAGCAAGAAAATAAAGAATTACTTGATTTAAATATTTATAAGTTATTTAACTTTAAATTAGCTGATATTAGTAAAATGAATAATGATGAAGTTAAAGAAGTTAATAAAGAAATATATTCATATTTTAATATAGATGATAATACGATGAATAAGAAGTATTTATTAGATAATGAAATTAAGAAATTATTATACGAAAGAAATAAAGTAACTACTGGTAATGGTTATGTAGATATCTTACTTATTATGAGTGTGATTGTTACTACAATAATGATTATAACTATATTTGTAAGTGTTATTGTTTAGGGGGAAGAAAAATGATAATAGAAATAAAAAATAAAAAATATAAAGTAATAAAAGATGAAGATAAAACTATAGATATAAGTATGCTTGAAGAAATGATGACTGATTATTTTGACTGTTATGATTACATTGTTGGTGATTGGGCTTATAACAAGCTTAGATTAAAAGGTTTTAATAAAAAGAATAATAAATTTTATAAAGAGATTAATGATTATAATAAGGTTGATAGTTATATAAAAAATAATTGTGCTTATGGGTGTAAATATTTTATATTAGAAAAACTTGAAAATAAATAATAATTTTGTTATAATTTTTTGTAGAATAAGAAGGGAATAGATAATATGAGTAAAATAAAAATTAATTTAGCTTCTGGAGTTAGTTTAGAGAAGCCTTTAATAAATGCGTTTAAAAGTGGAGATAATAATTATTTAATCTTAGATAATGAAATGAATGGATCAATGGGACTTCCTATTATTTTAGTTTGTAAATTAGTAGGTAATAAGTTAACTAAAATTTCTGATCAAAATGAGTGGACTCAAGTAAAAGAGAGTTTAAAACAAATTATCGCAGGTAATAAATTAGATTACATAAGTGTTGGTGAAAGTATAAATGCTGATGATATTTATTATACTCAACTTACTTTACCTGTTCCGTCTTTTGATGCTTTAAAGAATGCTTATCAACCAGTAGAAGTAGCAAGTACTCAAACTATGGAAACTCCTATTGAAGAAGTAGTACCTACTGCAACAGAAACTAGTGTTATGCCTGATGTAGTGGTACCTACTAGTGAACCTACAACCAAACAAGCAGAACCTGTTATGCCAAGTATCACACCAGTAAGTGAACCGGTTATTGATGCACCTGCAGTTGAACCAGTAATGCCTGCAACTCCTGTTATGCCTAGTGTAACTCCTGAAGTTGTTGCGCCTATGGATTTAAATATGAATCAAATAGTTAATCCAACTCCAGTAGTTAATACAAGTGTTAATGAAATACCTGCTAGTCCACAAATACCTGTTATGCCAGAAACACCAGTAGTAGAGCCTGTTATGCCTACTGTTAGTGAACCAGTTATAACTGAACCAGTGGCTCCGGTAACACCAGAACCAGTTGTGGCTACTCCACAAGTTGAGATGCCTACAATGCCTACTATGGAACCAGTTGCAGAACCTACACCAGCAGTTGTTGATCCAACACCTGTAGTTGAACCAGTAACTCAAGTAGAAGATACACAAGTAGTTACTGATACTCCAGTAGTGGAACAATCAAGTATATTAAATGAAGAAATGATAAAAGCTCAAAAAGATGCATTCTTAGAAGCTTGTTCAAATATGTTTGATGCATTAGTGGAACAATTTAAAAAAAATATTAATCAATAAATCAGAATAAAATCTGATTTTTTTTATATACTTTAGTATGAAAGAGTATATTAGTTATTATTATAATTTAGATGTTTATGATATTAATGATAACCAAGATTATTACTCTTTTTTTTATAATAATTTTGAATATATATTTACGTATTATAATCGTACAGAAGAAGAATTAAATGATTTACTAAAAGTAATTAGTGAACTTAAGTATAAAAATGTCTTAGTACATGAAATTATTTTTAATATATTTAACTCTCCACTTTCTAAAGTAGGAGATATAAATTATATTTTATTAAAAGTTATAAGTCCTAAAGAAGAATATGACATAGTTAGAATAAATGATTTCAATAATTTATTAACTTTAAATAATGAATCTAGTAAGTTATATAGACTTAACTGGGGAACTTTATGGAGTACTAAAGTTGATTATATAGAAGAACAGGTTAGTAAACTTGGTAAAGATAAAAAGATTATATTAGATACCTTAGGTTATTATATAGGTCTTGCTGAGAACGCTATTAGCTATGTTAATAGATGTGAATCTTTATATAAAGAATATGGTGCTAAAATTTGCTTATCTCATAGAAGAATATTCTATCCTAATTTAAGTAATAATTATTTAAATCCACTATCTTTTATATTTGATTTAAGTGTAAGAGATATATCAGAATATATTAAAGTGATTTTCTTTAGTGGAGAAGATGCTTTAATTGAGTTATCTACTTATTTAAAAATATGTAGATTAAATATATATGAATATCACATGTTATATGCAAGACTTCTATATCCATCTTATTATTTTGATATTTATGAACATATTATGAATGATAATGAAAGTGAAGATAAACTTATGCCTATAATTGAAAAATGTGATAAGTATGAATTATTTTTAAAACAAGCTTATTATGAAATAACTAAATATGTTAATTTGGATAAAATTGATTGGTTAATAAAAAAAGAATTATAACGGTACGTTTATAACTCCTTTAATTTCTGGTATTTCATTTTTAAACATTTCGACTAATCCATCGTTTATTGTATTGTCTTGAAGTAAGCAATTAGTACATGCTCCTAAAAGTTTTACATAGACATAACCATCTTCATATTTAAGATATTCTATGTCACCACCATCCATATTAAGGTATGGTCTAATACTATTAATTAATTCTATTATTTTTTCTTCCATATATATCACATAAACTATTATAAGATAAAAGTAATTAAAAATGCAATAATTAATTTTATATGTTATAATCTAGGAGAAGCAGGTGCAAAAATGATTGAATATAAAATTGGTGACATTGTTAAGGTTAGGGTAACTGGAATAGAAAGATATGGAATATTTGTTAGTGTAGATTCTCTCTATACTGGACTTATTCATATATCTGAAATATCTTCATCTTTTGTAAAGGATGTTAATGACTATGTTAAAGATAATGAAGAAATATATGCACAAATATTAGATATAAATAAAGAAAGTAAACAAATGAAATTATCTATAAAAAATATTAATTATAAAACAATTATTAATAGGGGTACAATGGAAGAAACAAGAAGTGGTTTTCTTCCTTTAAAAGAAGAACTCCCTAAGTGGATAGATAAAAAAATGAATGAATACAAAAATAAAAGCAATCAAAACTGATTGCTTATATTTATAATTTGGTGCCCAAGGCCGGACTTGAACCGGCACGGGGTTTAACTCCCGCAGGATTTTAAGTCCTGTGCGTCTACCTATTCCGCCACTTGGGCATAGGCACTTGTCTTATTTGTATAAGACAATTAGAATTATACAAGAAAATTCTTGTAATTGCAAGAGTTTTACATAAATTTCTAAAAAAACTTGAAGAAATATATGCTTTTTTGAAAATAAAATTTTCGGTAAATATGCCATAAATTAATATAAATTAATTATTTTTGTCGAAAAAAGGCGAACTTTTTTTCTTGACTTTTACTATATATTAATTTAGGATATATAACCAAGCGAGCAGGTGTTGTGGCTTGTACCATCAAACTATCAGGGGGTTTTGGAACAATAGTTTTGAATCTGTACTGGAAAGTGGTGCGATGAAATTAAGAGTGAAATATAGGCTCTTAAAAGTAGCCTTTTGGTTAGCCATTTTGTATATTCATCTTGGTCTAATCAAAAAAGTCATCGACTTTTTAGTCGATAACATATAACCATTAATGGTATAAGTGAAACACACTTGCTCGCTATACCTAAATTAAGTATACACAAAAATTATAATGATATCAACAATTTTATTGATATTTTTAAATTAGTTGTTTAATGGAATATATGCAATTAGTATTATGAGTATTTACATAATTTGACACTTTGTGTAAAATGTGATATGATTTTCTTACTTAAAAGGAGACATTATGGAATTAGAATTATTAAAACTTATATATAATTATTCTCGTAATGGATTAATTGCTGATCAACATTTTATTGATAAAGTAGTAGAGATTGTTGTTATTAATAGAAATTTACATTCATTTGTAAAGCAAGTTGATTTTACTAATGAATTAAATAAAGAAGATTCTAGACTTGTTCTGGCAGTATATGATGCAACACTTAATTCAATTTTAGTTGATTATCAGTCACTTGGTATACTTATGGGTGATATGAGTGGTTACGATGACTTGTTTTTAGATTTTGAGCAAATAATGTTTAGAAATATTTTGGTAACTCAAGTAATTTTGCATGAACTTGAACATGCACTACAATATAGGCAAGTAAATGATGAGTTTGATAATTCTATTGAAACTAAGTTATCACGAGTTTCTTTTAAATTATGGATGTTAACATCTGATTACGAATTAATGAGAAAAGTATGTAATGATGATGAGTTGTATAATCAATTTCTTATATATAAAGAATCACATGAAACCTTATTATCTAAATGCTATGAAGTAGATCCAAGTGAAAGATTTGCTGATATTAATTCATATAAAATACTAGCATTTATCTGTGATGAGATAAGAAATTCTATTCCAAATTTATCTGAATTTATTGATACTACTTATTTAGAGTCTTTGTTACGTGGATATAAAGAAACTTATAAAAAAGAAGAGTGTCCTACAGAAATATTTTTAAAAGAAATGAAACATATAAGTGTATGGAAAAAATTTGACTTTTATAGTCAAGATAGTGATGAATTATTAGCTAATATAAATGATAGATATGATTTAGTAAGAAAGCTTCATCTAGGTTTACCAATATCTCATGAAGAATATAAAGATATGCGATTTATCCTAGAAACGAGCAATAAGTTTTCTATTTAAATGTTATAATTTTTAATGGGTGGTTTAGATGTGTCTTTTACAACAGTGATGTATACAATAGTTAGTAAAGTACTTAGAATGTTTAATCCAGATTATTTTTATAGAAGAGACTTATCAGGTGTATCTGGAAAGAATTATCAATATAATGATAGAATATTAGATGTATTTAGAATAATAGATGAGATTCTTAATAATTATAATCAGGAATATAATGATGAGTTACTTATTACATGTTATGGATTTATATTTAGAAGAATAGAAGAAATAAGTTGTTGGGATATATCACAAGATGAAAAACAATATATTAAAGAAAAAATGTATAAAGAATTAAATAATAAGTTAGGTAGTATTCCAGATAATATTAAATATAAATTAAGTTTGATTGTAAGAGAAGAAGAATTAAAAGAATATGAGAGTTTTAATTCTTGGAAAAGATGACAACGATAAGTATATTTGGTAAAATAATCTTTAGATAAGGATGAAGTATATGAAAGAAATAATAATAAATACAGATGGCGTTACAGATAATGAAGAATATGATACCGCGGTACGTGTTAAAGCATTAATGGTTAATGATAAAAATGAAATACTTTTAGGGTATGCTTTTAATACATATCAATTTATTGGAGGACATATTAACCCCGACGAAGATTTATTTCAAGGGTTAATTCGTGAAATACGTGAAGAGACTGGAATAGAGATAAGTAAAGATGAATATAAAAATCCATTTATGAAGATAATTCATTATAGTAAGAATTATAGAAATAGTGGAAAGTCTCGTGAAAATGTTATTTATTATTTTGATATTCCATGGGACAAGGAAGTTAATATAGAAAATATAGCGTATGATGAATGGGAAGAAAAAGGTAATTTTGAAGTAAGAAAAGTAAATTTAGATGATTTAGAAGAGTTACTATTAAAACATATCTCAGATAATGAATTAAATCCTTTAATAGTAGATGAGATGTTAGATGTATTAAAAGAATATAAATATTTAAAGAAATATGAAGGTGTAAAATGATATTAGGAAGTCATGTTAGTTTTAAAAGTGATCAATTATTAGGAAGTGTTAAAGAAGCAATTAGTTATAATGCGAATACATTTATGTTTTATACTGGAGCGCCTAATAACACTAGAAGAAGTGAAATAAAAGTAGAAGAAAATATGGAAGCTAGAAAACTTATGGAAGAGAATGGGATAGATATAAATAATGTTATATGTCATGCTCCATATATAGTTAACTTAGGTAATAAGTTAAAACCTGATAGTTGGAATTTTTCTGTTAGTTTTTTAAAGAATGAAATAAGAAGATGTGAAACTTTAGGTGTTAAGTATATGGTTCTTCATCCCGGTAATCATATGGGACTTGGAGTAGAAGTAGGTATAAATAATATAATTGATGGATTAAATTGTATATTAGAAAATGATATGAATATTAAAGTGCTTATTGAAACAATGGCTGGTAAAGGTAGTGAATGTGGAAGTAGGGTAGAAGAAATAAAAACTATACTTGATGGAGTAGTTTTAAAAGATAAAGTTGGTGTATGTATAGATACATGTCATATAAGTGATGCTGGATATAAAATAGATGAGTATTTTCTTTTATTTGAAAAACTTATTGGCTTTGATAAACTAGGTTGTATTCATGTTAATGATAGTAAGAATCCAATTGGTAGTCATAAAGATAGGCATGAAAATATTGGGTTTGGATATGTTGGCTTTTCTAATATAATGGATGTTTTATATGATGAAAAATTAAAAGATGTTCCTAAAATACTAGAAACACCTTATATAGAAGATTATCCACCTTATAAGTTTGAGATAGAAGAAATTTTAAATAAAGAATTTGATATGAACTTAAAAAATAAAGTAATTGATTATTATAAATAATTAGAATATTTCTGTAAGTATTCTTTATAAATTTTTTTGATTTTTATGAAGTTATCTGGAGTATAGTTAGATTTATATCTATCTATATTAAATAGTTTTGGGTTTCCGAGAATGGATTCCCAATTTTTTTTAATAAATTCATAGGTAAATACAAGTTCATTTTCACTTAGAGTTATTCCTTTATTACTAGCAAAATTACTGATATCTTCAAGTTTTAGTTTATTCATAAAATTATTTATTATATTTCTCATTTTTAATCACCTAATATATTGTATGTTTTTTTGATTTAGTTGAATACTAATTTTAGGGATATATATGTTGAAAAAAATATTTATAATAACAATTTATTTATTATTCGGAGTACGTATAGTAGTCATTAATACTAAATATCATGATTATTATTTTAATGAATTAGTTAAAAAGACAGAAATATATGTAAATGGAACTTCAGCACCTAGGGGAAGAATATTAGATCGAAATGGTGTAGTGCTTGTAGATAATATTGGAAAGAAAACTATCTATTATAGTAAGATATCTAAAATAAGTACTAAAGATGAAATAGATATAGCGTATAAGCTTGCTAATATAATAAATGTTGAAATAAATGAAGATAGTTTTAAAAAGTTTTGGTTAATTAATCATAATAATGGAGATGATTTAATTACTAAAGAAGAATGGGATAAATATGATAAAAGAAAAATAACAAGTGATGAAATAAAAAAACTTAAGTATTCTAGAGTACCTATGAAAGAAATTGATGATTATAGTGATAAAGATAAACTTGCTAGTAGTATATACTTTTTAATGAATAAAGGATATAGTTATGAACCAAAAGAAATTGTTAGTAATTTAAGTGATACTGATTATGCAACCATACTAGAAGAAAATATTTTGGGGATTTTCGGGGGACTCAAATGGGAAAGAGTATATAATTCTGGTAATACTTTAAGAGATATATTTGGTAGTGTTGGTAGTATACCTAAAGAAGATATAGATGATTATTTAGATAACTCTTATAATAGAAGTGATTTAGTAGGTATAAGTTATTTAGAGAAAGAGTATGAAGAATACTTAAAAGGAGAAAAAGATATATATAAGGTTAATAGTGATAATACATTAACTTTAGTTAAAGAAGGTAGTAGTGGAAGTGATTTATACTTATCAATAGATATTGATTTACAGAAGAAATTAGAAGAATCTATTAAAGAAAATATTTTAAAAGCTAAAAAATATAAATATACTAATTATTTAAAAGAAGGTTATAGTGTTATAAGTAATCCAAAAACTGGAGAGATACTAGCAATGAGTGGACAAGTACTTGATAACGAAGAATTTGTAAATGCGAATACTAATTTATTAACTAAGTCTTATACAGTTGGAAGTGTAGTAAAAATGGCTAGTATGAGTGTTGGATATAAATATGGTGTAGTTGATATTGATACAAAGATGACTGATGGATGTATTAAACTAGATCATATTCCAATTAAATGTAGTTATAAAAGTCTAGGTAGAATAAATGATTTGAGTGCAATAAGTAAGAGTAGTAATTATTATCAATTTATGACTGCTATAAAGGTAAGTGGAAATACTTATAAATATAATATGAAATTGAAAACTACTAAAGATGATTTTGATAAGTATCGTAATGTTTTTAAGGAATATGGATTAGGAGTTAAAACAGGTATTGATTTACCTAATGAGAAACCTGGTATTATAGGGAATAATTATGCTTCAGATTTACTTTTAAATCTTTCTATTGGTCAGTATGATACTTATACACCAATTAATTTAATTACTTATGTAAATACACTTGGAAGTGATGGAGAGAGAAGAAAACCTATGCTTATGAAAAAAATTGTTAATAAAGATAAAGTGATACTTGAAAATAAATATAATGTAATTGATCATGTTAGCATAGAGTATAAGTATAGTGATAGATTAAAAAGCGCCATGAACTTGGCTACTACTAGTGGTACAGCAAGAAGTTATATAAGTAGTAAATATAATCCTGGGGGTAAAACTGGAACTAGTGAAACTTTTATAGATACAAATGATGATGGTATCATGGATACAGCTACTACATCTATTAACTTTGTAGGGTTGGCTCCTATTGATAATCCTGAATTTAGTATTATAGTTATAATACCAAATATCTATGTAAAAAAAGACTTTGAGTATAGTAAAGTGTATATAACTAGGCCAATTGTTCAAGAAGTATCAAACTTTTACTTTGAAAATAAGTAAAAGTTTGATATAATATGGTAGTAATTAGCGAAGGAGGATTTTAGTATGGCAAAAAATGAAAATAGAAATTATGTTACTATGAGATGTACTGAATGTGGAAATGAATTACGTCCAGTTAGTAAGAATAAGAAAAATAATCCTGAACGTTTAGAAGTAAAAAGATATTGCTCTAAATGTCGTAAAACTGTTTTATCAAAAGAAAAAAAATAATAAGAATTAAGGTGAAATAAATGAATATTAATATTAATGATATTAAAAATGGAATGACTATAATAATAGATGGTAACTTATGTTTAATTCAAGAATTCCAACATGTTAAACCTGGTAAAGGACCTGCATTCGTTAGAATTAAATTAAAAAACTTAAGAACTGGATCTATTGTTGAAAATACATATAACACTAATATTAAGGTTACTCGTGCTCATATAGATAAACAAAATGTTCAATATTTATATATGAGTGGAGATAATTATGTGTTTATGAATAATGAAACTTATGAACAAATAGAAGTTCCTAAAAGTGTGCTTGGTAGTGATGCTGACTATATTAAAGAAGGTTTAGATATTCAAATAGAATTTTATGAAGGAGAAATTATTGGTATTAATTTACCTGAAAAAATTGAATATACTATAGTTAGTACAGAACCTGCTGTTAAAGGTAACACTGCTACTAATGCTCAAAAAGATGCTACTGTTGAAACAGGTAAAGTTATTAAAGTTCCTTTATTTATAAATGAAGGAGAAAAAATAATAGTATCTACTAAAGATGGTAAATATTGCGGAAGAGCATAAGTTTATTAAATCTAATGAAACATCCAGTTTATTGCTGGATGTTTTTGGTTGCGGGTATACTTTATTCGTGGTATATTTATAATAGCGAGTGAGTTGATAGTATGGCTGATAAAACGAATGATAAAAGTAAATATGTAGTATTTTATTATTTAGATTCTTCTATGGATAAATTGTTAAAAAGTGAAATAGAGAGAATAGAAGAAAGTGATAGATTAGATTATAATACTTTAGATGGTAATCAACATGTTATTAAAAAAAGCTTTAAAGTAGCAGATTCAAATGCTTTATTTAAGTATTTTTCTGAAAATGCGGAGTGGAGTAAAAAATATTTAAATCAAATTGATGGTCATTTTTTAAAGGCTGATTTTTATATTGGAAATGAATTAGTTAACACAGTTTATAATTTTTATAATTATTATCATTTTGGAAAAGGCAAAGATTTTTTAGAAGAGAAAATAACCGAGTTGACAAATTTTGGATATTTAAAATACAGTTTTATTAAACCATATTTATGCTATTATTCTAAAGATGGACGTTTTCAATATATTCAAAATAAAAGTGATAATTTTAATAGTACGTTCTTTTCTAGTTACGAACAAATAAGTGATCAGATAAGTGATCTATATCCAATATTTTATGCAGATGATATTATTAATAAAATTGGTGGAGAAAAAAAATATCGAAATATGAGTGTTGAAGAAAAAGAAAAAGAATTTCAAAAAATTAAAAGAGATTATGATATGCATAACCTAGATGGAAATGTACCACTTGTCTATAAACAAAATCAACTATACGGATATATTGGTAAGCAAAAAGAAGAAGAATTTAAAAATCTTTATAGGATATTCTCATCTTTGGGTGTAGATGAAGATAACATAGAAAAGCAAGAGGAAATGGTAAAAGATTGCATTAAAAATCTTAAAGGAGTAGAAGATGCTTTTAAATCACAAAAAGTTATACTTGATGATAATTTTATAGTGTATGAAGATGAAATAAGTAAACTAGAAAAAACTAGTGATGAAGAAATTGATTCTCTTATAATGGAGTATAAGAATGGTAATGATGATGCTTTAAATAAAATAGTTACATCTAAATTAGGTATAGTTATGGAAATAGTAAAATTATATTCTAATAATGGTATACCTGCATCTGATTTATTACAAGAAGGTAATATTGCTTTAATTAACACTATTAAAGATATACGTAAATATGGTAATAGATATAATCATAGTTTAGCAATAGATAGTTTAATATATAAAAATGTTACTAAAACTATCGTAAATTATATTGTTAGTAAAGGCATTCAAATTGAATTTACTCCTGAAATTAAATTATATTATCAAACGTTAGAAAAATTTAGAACTATTCTTGCTTTTTATAAGGATTATGATGGATTAGAACTTATCCTTAATATTAAAGAATTCTTAGAACTAGATACTTCTCAGGTTATATGGTTATGTTCCTTAATTAGTATGGAGAGTGAAGTATTTGACTCTACCATTGAATATGATTTATATGACGACATGAGTGTTGAAGACGAAGTTATGAAAGAACTAATGAAACAAGATGTTTCAAGACTTTTAGATTCATTAGATGAGCGAAAAAGAATAATGATAGATATGTATTATGGACTTGAAGGTTATGAGAAATCGTCAAATGAAGAGATTGCTAAAGTAGTAGGTGGTAACATTAAAACAATTGGTCAAAGTGTTAGAAACACTGTTAAATCACTAGTTATAAAAGCAAATAAATTAGAATTAAATGACTATTTAGAAAGATAAAAATATTAGAAACCCAATTACTTAGTTTCTAATATTTTTTTAAATAATTAATCAAATTGTCTATTTCTTTTATAGGTATTCTTGTTTTGCTTGATTCCTTTAATTTATTACAAGCATCAATAGATTTTTTATTAGAGATATTTTTTGAATTATACATATCTTTAATAATCTTTAAAGTTCTAATTACTTCTATATTATGACTTTCTGAGTATTCTTTTAACCGATTGTCTCCTGTTGCTAATATGTAATTATTGTCTCTACATATAATAAAATTTAGTAAATCAAATATAGATAATTTCTTTTCTACGATAGATAAATAACTTGCTTCCAAAAGTTCCATAGAATTTGCTTCTACTGTTTTGAATTTGCTTATTAATTTTAAATCACAAGTTTTGTTGTTTATTTCATTAGTTTTTACTATATCACTAATGTAAATATTATCTAAAAGAATAAATTCTTCTAAGACACCTGCAATATATAAATCAGTTATAATATTGGTATCAGTTATTATAATTTTCTTCTCTGTATTCATTAGATGTGACCCCCATTAATTCGCAAGCTTTATTTATTGATATTATTTCATCTGCTTCTAGTTTGTATATTATTTTTTTAAATTGATATGATTTTTCAGGACTTATTGGATCTGGATCAGTTTTACCAATTTTCTTGTTTATTAGAATACTTAAATTTTTATATAAATAAGAAGATATGATATTTAAGTCTTTAAGTCTATAGTTAATAGCGGCAATACTCACTTTATATTCTTTTTTGAACGCTATTAATTCAAAGAAATTAATGTTCTTACGATTATTTCCAAATTCATTTATAACAGCGTCTTTTGGCATAAGAAGAGCACTTGCAAATCGGTCGCATAATTTTTCTTCATTTAAAGAGTTATCTTCTATATTTAAAATTAAATGTCCAAGTTCATGAGCAATTGTAAATCTTTGTCTGGCGCCATCTTTGATATCATCTAAAAGAACGATTACGGGTATTTTATTTACTATTTCACTTAATCCATCAAAGTCGTTAAATTTATTGTCTATATTTTTAATTTGAATAATTAATATTCCTAGATTTTCCAAAATGCTTATTAAATCAGATATAGGTTGCTTAGGAGAAATATTAATGTATTTACGAAATTCTAAAGCAGCATTTTCACTATCTAATAATGAATTGCAATTATATTTTTTTAAACATACTTTGTGATAATTAATGTTGTTTAATTCTATTACTTCCAAATATTTACTTACTTCATTTTCAATTAGACTTTCTAATAATTCTAATTTTTGACCACTTAATCTTTTTCTTTTTCTAAATGAACTAAAACTCATTTTTGGTGCGCTGTATATTTTTAAAATGTCTATTATGTCTACTTTATAAGCATTAGCAAATTCAATTGTTTTTTTTGAGTCGGGTATAATTTCTCCCTTTTCGTACTTTTGAATAGCGGTAGGACTCATATTTAATAAATTACCGGCTTCTTTTAAAGATAGATTTTTAAGAAGACGTATTCTTTTTAAATTCTTTCCAATTCCATCCATGTATATCAACTCCTTATAGTTTATATTTTATCATAAAATATCCGAAATATAAACCATTTTTTTAAAAATAAATAAATTATTTACTATTAATGACAAAAGACACAAAATTTGATAAAATTAGATAGGTGGTTTTTATGTTAAGTATAAAGAATTTATCTGTTAAAGTAGATAATTTAGATATATTAGAAGATATTAATTTAGATATATTAGATGGAGAGATTCATGTTTTAATGGGTCCGAATGGAGCTGGAAAATCTAGTATTACTAAGGTTATTACTGGTAATAAAGATTATCAAGTTAGGGGAAGTATTAAATATAATGGAGAAGAACTACTAGGTAAGAGTATTACTGATATAGCTAGAGCAGGTATTTATAGTGTTAGTCAAAATCCAATTGAAGTTGAAGGAGTAAGTAATGCTTTAATGTTAAGAACTCTTCTTAACGAAAAGAATAAAGAAAATATTAATATATTTGAATTTAATAGAGAATTAGAAAATATCTGTAAAAAGCTTGATTTGGATAAAAGTTTTATTCATAAAGATATAAATGTTTCTTGTAGTGGGGGAGAAAGAAAAAAGATAGAGCTTATGCATATGTGGGTTATTAAACCTAGTTTTATAATTTTAGATGAAATAGATAGTGGACTAGATGTTGATAGTGTCAAAGTAGTTATGAATAATATTAAAGAATACTATGTGGAATATAAACCTTCGATATTAATTATTACTCATGAAGAAAGATTAATTAAGTATTTTGATGAGTTTAATGTACATGTTTTAAATAATAAAAAAATAGTTAAATCTGGAGATAAAGAATTAGCTATAGATATATTAAAAAATGGATTTAAAAATATTTAGATAAGGCTAAATAAGTAAGTGATTATGAAGAATGTGAATAAAATATTAGTAAATAGTAATATTGATATTAATAATAGTATAAATGACTTAACTACTAAAGATAGTAAAATACTCTTAAATGTATATGGAGAATCTATTATATATATAGTTAATCAAAATATAGAAAATTTAGTTATAAATATGAAAGATAATAGTAAACTTGATATTTATATTTATAATGTATGCAAATTAAAATATATTGAGATTAATCAAACTAGTAATTCAAGTATTAATTTTAATTATTCTTATGTAAATGAAGAAGATAATTATTTAGAAGTAGTAAATAATATAGAAGATGATAATAATAAGACTGATATATTAATTAAGAATATATCTAATAATGGATTATCTAGTATAGTTGTAAGGGCTAATATAAATAAAAGTAGTAAAGATAATTATTTGAGTGAATCTGTTAAGGGAATAATAACTCATGGATATATAGAAATAGATCCAATTATTGTATGTGATAGCAATGAAGTGGAAGCAAATCATAGTGCCACTATTAGCGGAGTAGACACAGAACAAGTTAATTATTTAATGAGTAAAGGATTAAGTGAAAAACTTAGTAGTGAACTAGTAATGAATGGATTTATAAAAAGTAATATGGATGATTATATAAAAGAATTTTATAATTAAGGAGGTGTAAAATGAATAGAGAAGACTTTCCAATGTTAAGAAAAGATATAATATATTTTGATAATGGTGCGACTACTTTAAAACCTTTTAGTGTTATAGATAAACAAGTAGACTATTATTCTAATTATAGTGCTAATGCTCATAGGGGAGACTATGATATATCTTATAAAGTAAACGAAGAATATGAAGATACTAGAGAGTTAGTTAGAGAATATATTAATGCAAGACTTAAAGAAGAAATAGTATTTACTAGTGGTGCTACTGAATCTCTTAATATGATAGTTAATGGTTTCTTTAGTAATTTAATTGAACCTGGAGATGAAATAGTTATAACTAAGAGTGAACATGCATCTAATGTATTACCTTGGTTTAGATTAGCTAGAACTAAAGGAGCAGTTATTAAGTATATACCACTTGATGAGAATTATCATGTAACGCTTGAAAACTTAAAAAGTGTTGTAACACCAAATACTAAAGTAATATCTCTTGCCCATATAACAAATGTTATTGGGGATATAAGACCTATTAAAGAGATAACTAAGTATGCTCATGAAAATGATATTTATGTAGTAGTAGATGGTGCTCAAAGTATAGGACATATAAAAACAGATGTAATAGATACTGATGTAGACTTTTTAGCATTCTCAGGACATAAGATGTTAGGACCTACAGGAGTTGGAGTACTGTATGGTAAGTATGAACTATTGGATAATTTAGAACCAGTTAATTTAGGTGGGGGAATGAATGAATCTTTTGATAATATAAATGAAGTAGAGTTAAAAGGATTACCTACTAGATTAGAAGCGGGAACACCTAATGTAGCGGGAGTTATTGGACTAGGTGAAAGTATAAAATATATAAATAAAATAGGTTTAAATAATATTATTGATAGAGAGAAAGAATTAAGAAATTATTTAATAGAAAAATTAATTAAAATAAAACATATTGATATACTTAATTTAGAAGCTGATAGTGCTATTGTAGCATTTAATGTAGATGGATTATTTTCAGAAGATGTAAGTTATTATTTGAATAAATATCATATATGTGTAAGAGCAGGTAATCATTGTGCTAAACTTACTAAGAATTTCTTAGGTGTATCTAATTCAATAAGAGTAAGTTTGTATTTCTATAATACTAAAAGTGAAATAGATGAGTTAGTAGATTTATTAAAAGATAAAGATAAGATAATGAAAGAGATGTTATAATGGATAGTGAATTAAGAAGAGAAATAATACTTGAACATTTTAGTAATCCAATTAATAAGAGTGATGAAGTAAGTGATAGTTATAAAAAATATAATACTAGAAATCCTAATTGTATAGATAATTTAGATATTTATATAGATATAGAAGATGGTATTATAAAAGATATTAAGTTTAATGGGGAAGCATGTGCTATGTCTACAGCTAGTACTTCTATTATGATTAAGAATTTAGTGGGTAAAGATATTAAAAGTGCACGTGAATATATAAATAATTTTGATAATATGATTAATGAAAAAGATTATAATGAAGAAATATTAAATGAAGGAATATGTTTTAATGAAGTGTATAAACAAAATAATCGTAAGAATTGTGTATTACTTCCTTATAAAAGTATTATTAAAGCATTAGAAGAATATGAAGGATAAAAGATTATTAGTAACTCTTCTTATAGTAATATTATTGTTTATTGCATATTTTTTAGGTAGTAGATATTATAAGGAAGTAAGTGACTATAAAAGTAGTCCTAAAAATAGTATTCTTATAGAAGATAAAATTAATTTAGAATATGTAAGTATATATCTTTTAAATGATGGTACTAGTTTAATAGTTCCTATTAATAAAGAAGCTATAAATAAATTAGATATAGGTAATAATTTAAAAGATAGATTAGTTAGTTTATATAATAATGCTACTCTAGAAAATATAACTCCTAATGAAAAAGAAAAGATATATAAGATAAAACTTAGTAGTGATATAAAGAAATTATATAAAATAGAAGTAGATAATAATATATATATTGTCTTATTAAAAGAAGATAATACTATTGGGTTATTTGATTATGATAGTTATTATAATTTAATGTATACAGATGTTAAAGATAATTATAATAATTTGACTGATGTATTGAAAATAGAAGATAATTATTTATATTATATAGATAATACTAAAGTAGAATTAAAAAGTATTATATAAGTCTCCGCTTGGAGACTTTTAATATTTGTGGTATCATATAAACATGAAAACAGATGTAATAGAAAATAATATGAAAATTAAAAATGAATATTTAAGTAAGTTTGCTTGCAAAGATGAAGAAGCCATTAGATTTAATAAGGAAGATGATGGAATTAGAACTCCTTTTTATCATGATATTGATAAGATAATTTATACTCATGCTTATTCAAGATATATGGATAAGACACAAGTGTTTACTAAGAAGAATAATGACCATATTCAAAAGAGAATGACTCATGTACAGTTTGTTAGTAAAATTGCTAGAACTATAGGTAGAGCACTGGGGTTAAATGAAGACTTGATTGAAGCAATAGCACTTGGTCATGATCTTGGACATGTTCCGTATGGTCATAGGGGAGAATATATTTTAAATGATATATCTCTTGAATGTGGTTGTGGATATTTTAATCATAATATAGAAAGTGTTAGAGTGCTTATGAATATAGAAAATCATGGTAGGGGTATTAATGCTACTTTACAAGTACTTGATGGTATTATGTGTCATAATGGAGAATTCTTATTAGGGGAGTATAAACCAAGAAAGAAAACTAAAGAAGAATTTTTGAGTGAATATGAAAATAGTTATAAAGATAAAGAACAAATAAAAAAACTAGTTCCAATGACTTTAGAAGGTTGTGTAGTTAGAATAAGTGATATGATAGCTTATCTAGGTAGAGATATTGAAGACGCTATTAGACTAGGAATTATTAAGAAAGATGATATTCCTAGAAGTATTAAAGAAAATTTAGGTACTAAAAATAATGATATTGTTAATACTATTATTATGGATATTCTAAAGAATAGTGTAGGTAAAGATTATATTAAATTAAGTGATAATATTTATAAAAGTATTAAAGAATTAAAAGAATTTAATTATAGACATATATATGATTTTGCTTGTAGTACTGATGAACTTGAGTTAGTAAGACTTATGTTTAAGACACTATTTAATAGATATTTAAGAGATCTAAATGATAATAATATAGAATCTTCTATTATAAAGAGTTATTTAAATAATATGGATGAAGATTATAGAAAGAATAATAGTAATGAAAGAATAGTTATAGATTATATAGCTGGTATGACTGATGATTTCTTTTATAAACAATATGAAAATAATTTATAATATTAGATTATTTAGATATACTATATAGAGAGTAGGTGGAATATAAGTGGAATATAAAAAATATAATTGTAATTCTTATAATATACATACTATTAAAACTGATAAGTTTAAAACTATAAGAATAGAAGTATTATTTAGAGATACTGCTAAAGAAGAAAGTTTACCTTTATATAGTATATTAACTGATTTAATGACTGATACATCTAAGAGTTATCCTAGTAGAATGAGTATGAATATTAGGAAAGAAGAATTATATAAATTAGTTATGTATGGAGTTAATTCTAAAGTAGGAAATATGATGGTTACTTCTTTTATAGGGGAGTTTATAGATCCAGTATATATTAAGAATGATGAAAACTATTTATCTGATGTTATTGAGTTTATATTTGATACTATACTTAAACCTAAAGTTAAGAATAATGAATTTGATAATAAAGATTTATCTGTTATAAAGAATAGAACTATAGAAGATATAGAGTTAACTATGGAAAGTCCTGATAGAAAAGCTTTACTTAGTGCTCTTAAGTATATGGATGAATCTTCTATTACTTCTAAAAAGATCCTTGGAACTAAAGAATTAGTAGAAAGTATTACAACAGAAAAGTTATATTCTGCTTATAAAGATTTATTTGATAAGTTTTTATGTGATATTTATATAATAGGTAATGTTAATGAAAGAATGGTTGATTTAATAAAGAAAAGGTTCGTTAACAGGGTTATAAAAGATAAGAAGATACCTATTAATGTAAATAATATAGTTAGAAAGAAACCACAAGAAATAGTAGAAGTAGATAAGTTTGGTCAAAGTACTTTAGTACTTCTATATAATGTTTTATTAGAAGATAATAAGTATAATAATAGTTGTATGCAATTATTTAATAGTATTCTTTGTAGTAGTGGTTTAAATAGTATACTATATCAAAAGATAAGAGAAGAAAAGAGTTTATGTTATTCTGTTCGTAGTATGAATTTAAGATATGATGGTTTATTAGCAATAGAATGTAGTTTAGATAAGAGTAATGTAGAGTTAGCTAAGAAGATTATTATTAAATCTATAAAAGATATATGTAAAGGAAAACTTATAAGTGATGATTTATTTAATATGTGTAAAGATGGTATGAAGATGAATATAGAAAGTACATTAGATGTAAATGTAGCTATTTTAAATAATTATTTTTTTCATGATATAAGTGATGTTCCATTATATGAAGAGAAGTTAGAAATACTTAAGTCTTTAAATAAAGATGATATGTTTAAAGTAGCTAAGTCTTTAAAATTAAATACTACTTATGTATTAAATCCAGGTGATAAAAATGAATGAGATAGAAATTAATACTTTAAATGAGAAAATATATACAGCTAAACTTGATAATGGACTTAATGTTGTAATGTGGGTTAATAATAACTCAAAGATGTTTTATTCAACATTATCTGTTAATTTTGGTAGTATTAATACGAAGTTTAAAATAGGTAATAAATCTTATAAAGTACCTTATGGAATTGCTCATTATATTGAACATCTTAAGTTTAATTTAAGTGATGATTTAACAGCACACGAAGTATTTAATAAAATGGGATGCGATACGAATGCCTTTACTACATTTAACTATACTAATTATTTAGTTATGGGTACAGGTAATCCGGTGGACGCTACTAACAAGTTATTAGATTTTGTTGAAACTCCTTACTTTACTAAAAAGTTAGTTAATAAAGAAAGGGGTATTATAATAAGTGAATCTAATATGGGATTAGATGATCCTTATATGTTAAATATGTATGGAGTACTTAAGAATATCTTTAAAAGAGAAGAAGATTATAGTTTAATAACAGGTAAGGAAGAAGATATAAAGAAGATTACTTTAGAAGATATAGAACTAGTATATAAAGCTTATTATCATCCAAGTAATATGAATCTTGTTATTACTGGTAATTTTAATCCTTATGAGATGCTTGCTAGTATAAAAGATAATCAAAGTAAGAAAGATTTTATTGAATATTTAGAACCTAAACGTATTAAAGAATTAGAACCTAAGAAAGTAATTAAAAGCTATGATGAGATAGAAAGCAATTCTAAATGTATAAAGATAAAGGTTGCTATTAAGAGTAAGATATCTGATTATAAAGGAATGGATTTAATAAAAATACTAACACTTGGTAAGATACTTATGAATGCTAATTTTGGATCTACTAGTGTAGTTAAGAATGATTTATTAGATAATGAACTTATAAATAATATGCATGTTAATGTAGATAAGATGGATGACTCAATAATATATATAATTACTATAGATACTAATTATTTAGATTTAGTATTAGAAAAGATTAATAATACTTTAGATAATCTATCTATAGATGAATCTACATTTAATAGAATTAAGAAAGCTAATATTGCTACTTTAATACTTAATTTTGAAGATGTAGAAATGGTTAATGATATATTTCAAAATGAATTAATTAATTTTGGCAAAGTTATTACTAATAAAGTAGAACTTCTTAATAGTATAACTTACCAAGATATAAAAGAATTTTTATCATATATAGATATAGATAATAGAACTACTATGGTAGTTAAACCATATGAAAATTAGTTAACTTTTTTAAAAATAATACTTTTGGTATTGTCAATATACTAAAAAAATGATATGATTATCTTGATAATAAAAGAGATGAAATTGTTGATTATGTAAATATAATTTGTACATTTTAATTCGCAACTATAACGTACATTTTAATTCGCGAATCAACAAAAAACATGAATTTTATGACCCAAAAGTTTATACTGATAAGTTATAAAATTCCCCTTCAGAATTGAGAAAAACCTACTGGGGGGGGGGAGTTGAAAAAATGAGTCTGAATGTAAGTTTATGGGAAGTAAAATACTTCTCTTTTTTATTTAGAAAAGGATAGGTTATTATGAAAAACATGAACAAAAAACAACTTATAGTTGTAGCATTCACTTTTGCATTATTACTATTAATTGGTGGAACATATGCATACTTTAGTATAAATGCAACTAGTGATAAGACAGGGGCTAAGGTAACAGGTAAAGCAAACAACTTAGGAAATCCAACAATGCAAACAAAAACATCTAAGTTATATCTAAATTTAGATGCAAATTTAATGAGTCAAGCAAATGCAGGAAAGACTTATTATGCTAATGAAAACGAGAGTGGACTAGCACTAACTACTAATCCAAATTACACATTAGCAACAGCAAGTTTACCAGAAGGAGATGAAGCACTAGATTGTACTTATAATTATAAGGTAACAGCTACAGTAACCAATGAAATTACAGATAATTCAGACTCAGATGTAAAAGTAGTAGTTGGAGATAAAGAAATGACTCTTAAAGAACTTACAACTGCTGGAACTACAGGCATTATAGTAAGTGGAAAAATCAAAAACTTAACAAAAGGACAAAGTGTATCAATACCACTAACAAGTAGTGTAACAAATACATCTAGTACTCAAGATAAACTAGTAGGTAATTCATACACAATAAAAATAGAACCATATACAAGTGGAGATAAAAAAGCATTCTCTTGTAAGTTACATAAACCAACATGGGCGGATAAATTAATTGCAAGTGGAAACTTATGGCAAAGTGGACTAGAAGGAGATGGCTATAGATATACAGGAAGTGGCGCAGTAGGTGCTAGTACTAATCCAAATAACTTTATATGTTTTGGTACAAATAAGAAATCAGATTGTACAGAAAATCAAGATAAATATATGTATAGAGTACTTGGAGTATTCTCAGATGCAAATGGAGAAAATCATGTTAAACTTATTAAATATAAACAATTAATATAAACAACATGGAACTCAACAAATGCTTATGTAAATTGGGAAGATAGTACATTATATGCAAGTTTAAATGGTGCTGGATTCCTAACAAATACAACATATGATTATTTACAAAATACAGAATGGTCAAATAAAATAGAAAACTGGACATGGAGCGCAGTAAATACAAAAACATATCAAGATACAACAAATAATCCACATTATACTGAAAGTAGTCCAAAAGGAATATATTTAAATGAAATGCACAAGGCATCAAATGGTACACTATGTACTAATTACAATAGTGGTGCTATAAATTGTAATGGAGGAGCATGGACAAATCCTACAGCAAAAATAGGCTTAATGTATGCAAGTGATTATGCATTGTCATTAGGGTCAAGTGCATTAGCACTAACAACAGGAACTGGTGCAAACAAAGACTTATTAAAAACAGGATGGATGCACCAAAGCAATAATGATACAACTAAGTCTAGTACTGAATGGACCATTTCTCGTTATGGGGCTATTACTAATATCATCACTGCGTGGCGTGTCGCTAGCGATGGTCGCGTGGACGGTAACGGCCGCGTGTTTGATCTCGCTGGCGTGCGCCCAGTCTTCTATCTTACATCGAATCAAGCGTATTTGGGCGGAAATGGGTCGCTTGACGATCCGTTCATGATCCAATAGGGCGTTCGAGTTATATAAAAAAGAATTAAAGGCCGACAATGAGTCGGACTTAAAATCGGTGATAGCCGATTTTTTTTTGAAAAAATTTAAGATATTTAAAAACCACTGGATATGAATTCAGTGGTTTTATGTTTGTTATCTGTTGTAGAATTCTACGATTAGTGATTCATTAATTTCACTATTTAGTTCACTTCTTTCTGGAAGTCTTACAAATTCACCTGATAATTTTTTATTATCAAATTTTAAGTAAGCAGGAACTAGTGGTTTTTGTTCTAAACTATCTAGGATAGCAGGATGATTCATGCTATTTTCTTTAACAGAAATAACATCTCCAACTTTAACTCTGTAAGAAGGAATATCAACTTTTTTACCATTAACTAAAATATGTCCATGGTTAACAATTTGTCTTGCGCTTCTTCTAGTTCTAGCCATTCCTAAACGATATACAATATTGTCTAAACGACTTTCTAGTAAAATTAATAAGTTTTCACCAGCTTTACCATGCATTTTTGAAGCATGATCAAAAGTTTTTCTGAATTGTTTTTCAGTAAGACCATAAGTAAATCTAACTTTTTGTTTTTCTTGTAATTGAATACCATATTCACTAGATTTTTTACGACGGTCATTACCATGTTGCCCTGGAGCATATGGACGACGAGCTAAGTCTTTACCATTTTCTAATGTAGAAAAACCTAATCTACGAGATTTCTTATAAGCTGGACCAGTATATCTTGCCATATTATATCTCCTTTCTCTAAATTACAACATTTGTAAGTAATAAGTATAATATAGGGAGTTTCAAATTAATTTCGCTTATGGCAGTATAAAACTACTTTTTACTTTAATGAAACACGTTATATTAACTTATAACACTGCCAAATAAATTGCTATTACATTATATAATAATATTAACAACTTGTCAAATTTATGTTAAGCAGATTTTGAATAAAAATAATCATAATAATTCATTATAAGAATAGAATTATGAAGGAGGATTATTATGTTCGAAAATTTTGGTGTTAATATATCTAATTTATTTAAGAGTGCAGAAAAAATAAGAATCGAGTTACATCATCCCTATGTAGGTACAGAACATTTATTATTAGCAATACTTAAAAGTAATGATGGAGTAGTAAAGTTGTTAAATAATTATGGACTAAATTATGATAACTTTTATAAAGAATTAGTAATGGTTATAGGAACTAGTGAAAGAGAAACTAAAATTAATTTATATACACCACTTTTAAAAAGAGTTATATCTAATAGTATAGAGAATGCTAAAGAAGATAATAAAGGGGTAGTTACTGTTAAGCATTTAGTATTATCTATGTTAGAAGAAGGAGAAGGTATCGCTATACGTTTATTAATTGGAATGAATGTAGATATTGATAAACTCTTTGATGAATTAACTAGTCCTAATAAAATAAAGAATAAGAAATTATCTATATATGAGATTGGAAAGTCTTTAAATAAAAGTGTAGATATGAATGAACATGTTATAGGAAGAGATGAAGAAATTCAAGAAATAATAGAAACTTTACTTAGAAAGAAAAAGAATAATCCCTTGCTTATTGGAGATGCTGGAGTAGGTAAAACTGCGATAGTAGAAGAATTAACTAGAAGAATAATAAATAGAGATGTACCAGAATCTTTGTATAATAAAGAAATTATATTATTAGAAATGGGTTCTTTAGTATCTGGTACTAAGTATAGGGGAGAATTTGAAGAGAAGTTAACTAATATATTAAAAGAAGTAGAAAGTAATAAGAATATTATATTATTTATAGATGAAATACATACTATGGTTAGTGCTGGTGGTGCTGAAGGTGCTATAACTGCTGGTGATATATTAAAACCTGCTTTGGCACGTGGTAATATTAAATGTATTGGTGCAACTACTATTTATGAATATAATAAGTATTTTGATAAAGATGGAGCATTAAAAAGAAGATTTGAAACTATTTTAATAAGAGAACCTAATAAATTAGAAACTGTTGATATATTAAAAAAGATTAAAGGAGAATATGAAAATCACCATGATGTATTTATAAGTGATGAAATATTAGAATTAATAACTGAATACACAGATAAGTTTATATTTTCTAAAAAGAATCCTGATAAATCTATAGATTTCTTAGATTCAGTATGTTCTTATGTTAAGTTAAAAAATAGTAATTCAAATGATTTAAAATTATTATATGATGAACTAGAAAAAACTAGATTAAATAAAAAAGATTCTATAAAAAATAATAATTATGATTTAGCACTTAATCTATATAATGATGAAGTATTTATAAATAATAAGATTAATAGTATAAAAGAATATAAAATTTTAGTAAAACAAGAAGATATTATAAGTGTACTTGAAAGTAAAACTAATATACCTTTTACTAAAGAAAAGTTAGAATATTTGAATAATGTTAAAGAAATCTTAATGAGTGAGTATACTGATTATAATAATCAAGTAAGTAGTATTATAGATAATATAAAAGATAATCTATTAAAGATGAATCCATTTGTTAAATTCTATATAAGGGGTGGAAGTAATATAGTTAATAGTATTAGTAATTCAATTAGAAAAGTTAATATTATTAATCTAGATATGAGAGAATTTGAAAGTCCTAGTAGTATAAATAAATTAATTGGATCATCTTATTATAGTGAAGATTATATATTTAATAAGATAAAAAATAATAATTTTAATATAGTAATTGTTGATAATTATGAGTATGCATGTAGTGAAGTTAAAAATATAATTAATAAAATACTTGATAAGAAATGTATAAGAGATAATAAGGGAGAAAATATTAATTTTAATAATTCAATTATATTTATTGTAGATAATAGTAAAGATAAAAATATAGTTGGATTTAATAATAATAGAGTATATGAAAATAAAATGAATGTTGATTACATATATGATTTAAACGAAAATAAATGTACTAGTATTAGCTAGTATTTTTTGTATGAAAAAAGAAATTTAAATGGACATTTATGTAGACATTTAAATGGACTTATATGGACATTTATATGGACATTTATATGGACATTTAAATAGACATTTAAATAGACATTTATATGGACAATTAAATAGACATTTATATAAACGGTTGTTCTGGTTATAAATATTGTAATTAATAATTAATGGTTATTAAAACTTTTTAATATTTAAAATTAATATTTTGAAAAATTTATTTTAAAAAAAGGAAATCAGTGATTTTTTGCGTATATATAAAGTGAAGGGTAAAAAAATTATCCTGTTAAAAGTATTTAAAAAAACATTAAAGGTGGTGTAAAAATGAAGCAATACAAATTAGTCTTAATTTCAAATTTATTTGAAAATAAAGAAATAATAGTTAATGATATTGAAAAAGAAAATAACTCATATGAAAAAATCATAAAATATAAAATACAATTCAAACATAAAAAAATGAAAGAAATAAATGTTATGGATATGAAAGAATATTTAAACTTAGACGTACAATTAAATAGTCATTTAAATAGTCATTTAAATGGACATTTAGTTAGACATTTAAATAGACATTTATATGGACAATTAAATAGACATTTATTTAGACATTTAAATGGACATTTAATCTTATTTTAATTACTGGAGAAAAATAGTTATGTTAAATGTTATTGAAGATAATAGAAATGAATTTAAAATAAAATTAACTGATGATTTAGAAAAAGAAGTGATTGCTTTTTTAAATACTGATGGCGGTAATATATTTATAGGTGTTGATGATAATGGATATATAAATAATAATCTAGGTAACATTGATTTACTTCAAAGAAAGATAAAAGACAGATTAAAGGATAATATATCACCATCAACATTGGGATTGTTTGATGTTGTTGTAAATAAAAATAAATATATTCAAATAATAATAGCAAAAGGACAAGAAAAGCCGTATTACATTAAGGGAATGGGAATGACTCCAGATAGTTGTTTTATGAGAATCGGCAGTTCTATTCAAAGCATGAATATGGAGACAATAGTTAATTTATTTTCAAAAAGAGTTAGAAATAATCTGAAAAATATTAAATCACCTAATCAAAAACTGGAGTTTAAAACTTTGAAAATTTATTACCAAGAAAATGGCTTTGAAGTAAATGAAAATTTTTTAAAAAAATTAGATTTATATATGGAGAATGGTGATTTTAATTATTTGGCTTATATTTTGGCGGATAACAATAATATATCAATTCAATTTGCTAAATATAAGGGAAAGATGTAGAAAATTTAATAGAAAATGAAAATTATGGTTTTTGTTCATTAATTAAAGCAATGGCAGACATTTTAAATAAACTAAATTTAGAAAACAAAACATTTACTAAAATAGAAACTCCAACTAGAAAAGAATCAAAAATGTATGATTATGATGCAGTAAAAGAAATTGTTACAAATGCTCTTGTACATAATGATTGGTCTAATGGGTATTCTCCTAAATTTGAAATGTTTGATAATAAACTTGTTATATCTTCAAATGGTGGAATTCAAGAAGGTGTTAATCAAGAAGAATTTTTGGAAGGCTTTTCTAATCCTAGAAATCCAGAACTAATGCGGATATTTAGAGATCTGAACTTTGTTGAACAATTAGGAACTGGTATTCAAAGAGTATTAAAAATATATTCAAAAGATATTTTTGAATTTTTTCCTAATCATATTCGTGTAACAATTTATTTTAACAAAAATAGATTTATAAAGAGTGAATGTATTGAGAATTTTAAAGATTGTAATTCAAATGAAATTCAGAAAAATATTATAAAATTGATTCTTGATAAACCAAATATAACTCAAGAAGAGTTAGGAAGATTGCTAGGGGTTACATTGAAAACTATTTCACGTAATTTTAAAATCTTGTTGCAAAAAAAATGTATAAAAAGAGTTGGTGCTAAGAAAAATGGCTATTGGCAAGTTATAAAAAAAGATTTTTAGCGTTGTTTTAAATTAAAAGTAAAATATTTGCAAGTATGTTTTAATTATTTTTTATATTTTATAATTACTAAAACAGGTTAAAAATCAAAAAATATTATTAATGATTTTAATAGTTATACTATTGTACAAGATGTTTATTATTATCAAAGTTGCAAACAGACCAGTGGTGCAAAAACACAAATAGGTGGTGCACAAATTCAAAAAGGTGGTGCACAAATTCAAAAAGGTGGTGCACAAATACAAAAAAGTGGTGCACAAAATTATAAATTAGATATAATACATAATAATGTGTTGAGTTATTGTGTTGTTGCTAAATCGGCTGAAGAAATAAGAATTTATTTGGATATAAATTCTAAAAGATATGTTGCTGAAAAAATAATAAAACCTTTAATTAATAATGGAAAATTAGATTATACTAATAAAAATGTCCGAAATGCTAAAAATCAAAAATATATAACTAAAAAGTAGTATGAGATTTTTATTCTTCGTGTAAATAAATTATTATTGTTAAAAAATAATTGGTAAATTTAAAACATATAAAAAATGTATATATTCTATTTCTGCTACATAAAATTAGTTGGAGGCCATATGAAATATTCTGGACTAAGTGAAAAAGAAGTAGTACGAAATAGGGAGCGTTATGGTTCGAATAGAGTTACTAAAGTAAAGGGAAATACTTTTTGGAGATTATTTATAGAGTCTTTAGGAGATCCAATTATAAAGATTCTTTTAATAGCGTTAGTTATTAAATTATTTTTTGTATTTAATAAGTATGATATATTTGAATCTATTGGTATACTTATTGCGGTTTTACTTGCTTCATTAATCTCAACATTATCAGAGCTGGGTAGTGAATCAGCATTTAAAACTTTATTTAGTGAACTAGATAAAATAAAAGTAAAAGTATTTAGGAATAATAATTTAGATGAAATAGATAGTGACTTAATAGTAGTAGAAGATATAATAAAACTTACTAGTGGAGATAAAATAGTAGCAGATGGATATCTATTAGAAGGAAATATTAGTGTAGATGAGTCTAGTTTAACTGGTGAAAGTAAAGAAATAAATAAGAATAAAAATAGTGAAGTATTTAAGGGAACTATAGTAGTAAGTGGAAGTGGAGTAATGAAAGTAACTAGTGTAGGAGATAATACTATAGTTGGGGGAATTAGTAAAGAAATACAAGAGAATGAAGGAGAATCTACTTTAAAATTAAGATTATATGGCTTAGCTAAAATTATTAGTAAGATAGGTTATATAGGGGCTTTTATAGTATCTATATCTTTCTTAATAAATAAGATTGTTATTGAAAATAATTTTGATATAAGTTTAATAAAGAATACTATTATGAATACTCATTTAATGATGAATTATCTTATATATGCTTTAACTTTATCAGTAACTATAATAATAGTGGCTGTTCCAGATGGTTTATATCAATTATGATGATATGTAGAACAAATGCAATAGAATAGATCAATAATTTGGTCTTTTTTTATGCTCAAAAGAAAGGAGAGAAAAAGTGGATAATTGTAAGATATATGCTATTGCTAATCAAAAAGGTGGAGTTGGTAAAACAACTACCACTTTTAATTTAGGTGTAGCATTAGCAAAGCGAGGAAAAAAAGTATTACTAGTAGATGCTGACCCACAAGGAGATTTAACTACTTGCATGGGTTGGACTGATTTAGATAAAATACAAACTACATTAGCAGATGTAATGAGTGCTACTATTAGAGATGATAACATAAATGTTGATAATGTTGTATTGCATCACAGTGAAGAAGTGGACTTAATACCATCTAATTTAGATTTATCACAATTAGAAGTAGGACTTGTTAATGTAATGAGTAGGGAAAGTGTTATGAGAAATACATTATCTAAATATAAAGATAAGTATGATTATATATTAATAGATTGTATGCCGAGTTTAGGTATGATAACAATTAATGCTCTTGCTTGTGCTGATAAAGTAATTATTCCAGTACAAACACAGTTCTTAGCCGCAAAAGGTATGGGACAATTTTTACAAACAATTTCAAGAGTAAGAAAACAAATAAACCCAAACTTGATGGTTGATGGTGTTTTGCTTACACTGGTAGATAAGAGAACAACTTTACCAAATCAAGTAAGATATGAGCTTCAAGAAAGTTATGGGAGTAAAGTAAAGATATATAATACTCAAATACCTATGGCAGTAAATGTAGCAAAGTCAACATCTCATGGAGAAAGTATTTTCTCTTATGATAAAAATAGTAAGGTAGCAGATTCATATACCTTATTTGCAAAGGAGGTAATGGAGAATGGTAAAGAAAGAAACAAAAATGCCTCTACCAAAGATTTTACTAGATGATGACCTGTTCTCAACACAAGAACAGAGAGATGATAAATTAAAAGAAAAAGTAGTAAATATAAATTTAAATGACATAGATGACTTCCCTAAACATCCATTTAAAGTAATTGATAATGAAGATATGAAACAAATGGCAGAAAGTATTAGTGAAAATGGTGTATTAGTACCAACATTAGTTAGACCAAAAGAAAATGGCAAATATGAAATGATTTCTGGTCATAGAAGAAAGTTTGCAAGTGAGTTAGCAGGACTAGAAACAATACCATGTATTGTTAGAGAATTAACTGATGATGAGGCAACTATCATAATGGTTGATAGTAATTTACAAAGGGAAAAAATACTACCAAGTGAGAAAGCATTTGCATATAAATTAAAAATGGAAGCATTAAGTCATCAAGGCAAAGTTGCAACTTCTCGCCAAGTTGGCGACAAGTTAAAAACTGTTGATATAATAGGTATGGAAAATAACGAAAGTGCTAGACAAGTTCATAGATATATAAGACTAACTGAACTAATACCACAAATACTTCAAATGGTAGATAATGATGCTTTGAAATTATCTCCAAGTATGGCAATAAGTCCTGCAGTTGAAATATCTTATTTAAAAGAAGAAGAACAGAAAGAACTTTTGGATATAATGGAATGTTTTGATTGCACCCCATCATTATCACAAGCACAAGACTTTAAGAGATTAAGTAAAGACAATAAACTTACAAGAGAGTATATGGAAACTATTTTAGAACAAGATAAACCTAATCAAGTACAGACACTAAAAGTAAATATGGAAAAGTTAAATAATGTACTCCCAACTAATTTAACAACTAATGAAGAAAAGGAAGATTATGTTGTTAAAGCAGTGAGTTTTTATGGGAGGTGGTTACAAAAGAAAAGAGAAAAAGAAAACAATGAGAGATAGTGGGAGTATGTTTGCCAAAAAGTCCCCTCTTACAATCTCCCCTAAAATAATACTAACTATTATTACTAACTGAAAAAAAATAAATAATAGATATGACAAAATAATGAAAATGTGCTACATTAAAACAAAAAAGAGGAGTGATGTGAGATGAAACTAATACGAATTTTCATAGCTTTTGTAGTTGTAAGTCTGGTTGTTGGACTAGGAAGTGCATTTAATGGAAAATCAGTACCAGAGCCAGATACAACAAAATCAAACCAAATTGAGTATGAATCACAGGATAAAGTTGAAAATAATACTCAAAATGAAGAAAAAATAGAAGAACCAACTTCAAAAGAAGAGTTGTCAACAAATCCTGTAGAAAAAGAAAAAAATATACCAGAGCAAAAAACAAGCAGTGTGGAAAAAGAAGAAAAAGTTACTAAACCTGAACAAAAACAAGTTGAAAAAAATATAATTGAAGAACCTAAACATGAAGAAAAGAAAGAAATGGCAGTTTGGGAAGAACTTGGAATGAGCGAAGATGATTATTACAATAAACCAGCATGGAGTTGGGCTAAAGTAGATTTTGCTATTGAGAAGTACGGAAGTCAAGAAAATTGCTTTAATGCTTGTATTAAGTATGGTGAAGAAAGTGGAATGGGATTTTCTTGTTCTACAATAAACAGTGCATCTGGTAGATATTTAGGAGAAATGATTAAATTATTTTAGGCACATAAGTGTCTTTTTATTTTGGAAAAGAAAGGATAGATAAATATGAATAAAACAAAGACTTTGTATGCTTTAGTTGGCATACTTTTTTTTACGATATTTTTTGGTATTACAAAAGTAAATGCCGAAGAATATAAAGGTCAAGCTATTTGGCCATCTGAAAAGATAGCAAATATCTATATCAGAAAATATAGAGATGATGGATATATTAAGTATCAACAAGGAGCTTTTATAAGAAGAAGTGAGGATAATAAGTTTGTTTATTGTTTACAACCTTATGTGGATATAGATAATAATTTACCTTATTATAAAATAGCTAGAAGTGATTTTGCTGTATATCTTAATATGACAGAAGAACAATGGCAAAGAATATCACTTTTAGCATATTATGGTTATCAATATAAAGAGAATGGTTATGATCATTCAGCACAAAAATGGTATGTAATTACCCAAGTTATGATATGGAGAACAGCAGTACCTACATCAAGAATTGTATTTACAGATACATTAAATGGAAATGACTTACCAAATAAGTTTGCTAGTGAAATAGCAGAGATGGAAGATTTATTAAATAAACACTATACTAAACCAAGTTTTAATACTGATGGCATTAAATTACCAATAGGTAAAAGCATGGATTTTACAGATACAAGTGGAGTATTAAGTCAATTTACTATTTCATCAGTAGAAAATGGTGTAGCAAGTATAAATGGTAACACCTTAACAATCACATCTAATTCAATAGAAAATGTTAAAGTTAATTTAGTTAAAAAACCATCTTATTATGATGTAACTCCAATAGTTTATTATTCTAATCATTCTCAAAATGTTATGAGAGTTGGAAATGCTGACCCTGTAGTTAAGAATATAGAGCTAGAGTCAGTTGGTGGTAGAGTAGAAATAAATAAAGTGGATAGTGAAACTAAAAATAATATTCCACAAGGAAACGCTACGCTAGGTGGTGCAAATTATGGCATATATAATTTGAATAATGAAAAGGTTGGAGAAATTACTACAGATGAAAACGGATATGGTATAAGTGATTATTTACCTGCATTAGGGGAGTTTTATTTAAAAGAACTAGCACCTAGTAAAGGATATACTTTGGATACAAACAATAATTACTCATTTGTAGTGGATAAGGATAATTTACTTGCTAATGTAAAAGTATATGAAAAAGTTATAGAAGCAGATGTCACATTATTTAAAACATTTGCAAGTGGTGCAACTGGAATATTAAAAGGCGAACCAAATATAACATTTGAGATTTACTTAAATAACTGTAATTCCAGTTCATTATTGAAAAATAGTAATACTTGTTTAGCAGACACTATCACAACTGATGATAAAGGATATGCAAAAATAACTTTACCTTATGGTAAATATACTTTTAAACAAATTAATTCAACTCCAGATTATGAAAAAGTAAAAGATTTTGAAGTTGAAGTAAATGAAAATACTGGTAGTGATATTTATAAATTAGTTAGTAATGCTCCTATTGAGGCAAAATTAAAAGTTATTAAAACTGATAAAGAAACAGGAGAAGTAATAACAAAAGCTGGTATTAAGTTTAAAATAAAAGATACTAAAACTAATGAATATGTTTGCCAAACAATAACATATCCTACTGCCAAAAAAGTATGTGAATATGAAACAGATGAAAATGGAGTAATTATAACACCATCAAATCTAGTTGGAGATTTTCTTTTAGAAGAAGTAGAAAATCAAGTTTTAGATGGTTATGTTTGGAATAGTGAGGCAATGCCAATTCATATCGGAGAAGGTAGTGAAATACTAGTTGATAAAGATTATGGTGCTTTATTAGTAGTTAAGTTTGCAAATGAAAGAGTAAAAGGAAAATTAAATATCACTAAATATGGAGAAAAGTTAATTATAGAAAATAATACTTTTGGATATGAAAAGATATTATTAAGTGAAGTAGAACTAGAACTTTATGCTAATGAAGATATTTATGTTAGTGGTAAGAAAAAATATTCAAAAGATGAATTGATAACAACTGTTATTACTGCTGATGGTAAGGCAACTATTGATAATCTAGAGTTGGGAAAATACTATATGAAAGAAAAAACAACAGATAAAAATCATGTGTTAGATGAAAAAATATATACTTTTGAATTAAAGTATAAAGATCAATATACAAAAGAAATAGTTAAAGATGTAGAACTACAAAACTACTATAAAAAAGGAACTTTAGAATTTACCAAAACAGATTTAGTTAGTGGTAAACCTATTCCTAATACTTTAATAGAAATCTATTCAGATAAAGAACTAGAAGATGGAACAATAGAATCTACTTTAATATTCTCTGGACTTACTGATGAAAATGGTCAAATTATTATTAAAGATTTATTTATAGGAAAAGGACATATTATTGAAAAAGAAAGTGCAACTGGTTACCAAATAACAGATGAAGTTATAGAGTTTGAAATCAAAGAAAATGGAGAAATAGTTAAAGCTAATTTAACTAATGAACAAATAGTTGAAGTACCAAACACTATGGCTAATGAGAGCAAATTATACACAGTAATTAGTATTACTTGTATGGTAGTAGGAATGGGGGTATTTCTTTATGTTTCTAAAAAGAACAAAAGAAAATAAGAGTGTAAATAAGAAGGAGCAACTAATCAAACTAGTTGCTTCTTTCATATTCTTAACTGGTGCTTTTATGTATATAGGTAGAATTGGTTATAACTATTATATAGAACTAAGAGATTATCAAAAAGCACAAGAGTTTTTAAATATTGGAAAAGAAGAAACAGAAGTAATTAAGGTTGATATAGATGATGAAGATACCCAAGAACAACCTAAACAAGAAGAAAAGAAAGCTCCAAATTACAATTATATTGGAGTTCTTGAAATACCTAAAATAAACATAAAAAGAGGTTTTTTAAATATCAAAGATAAAGGGAATAATGTTAATAAAAATTTACAAGTAATAAAGGGTAGCGATATGCCGAATGTTAAAAATGGAAATCTTATAATTGCAGCTCATTCTGGAAATAGCTATATTTCATATTTTAAAAATCTACATAAATTAAGTAATGATGATGTTGCCTATGTTTATTTCAATAATATTAAATATACATACAAAGTCGCTGGAAAATATGATGCTGAAAAAAATGGCAAAGTAACAATACACAGAGATAATAAAAAGAATACTTTAACTTTAATTACTTGTAGTCAAACAGATAAAACTAAACAAATAGTTTATATTTTAGAACTAGAAAGCGAGGAAAACTATGAATAAGTATAATTTAAGTCAAATAACAAAAGTATTAGAAAAAATATTTAAAGCAGGATTTAAGAGTGAGAAAGATATTTTAAATATAAAACTAGATGATTTAACAAGAATACAAGATGTAAATGGTAATGAAATAATTATTTTATTAGATTTAAAGAAAGCAATTAAGAATAGACAAATAATTGCTTTTTTAAGTAATAGCGAAGAAATAAAAGGAGGAAGAGAAAATGAATAATTATGAGTTTAATGTTAATTTGTATGAAAAAATGAAAATAACAGTAGTAGCAGAAAATGAAGAAGAAGCTAGAAGAATATTACAAGATACACTAGATAGTATTACAGTTAAGGATATAAAAGATAAACTATCTAAAAACATAGATGTAGAGATAAAAGAAAGTAAAGTAGTAGAACAAGTATCTTTAAATAAACATAAAGATAGGAGTGATGAAAGATGAATGAAATAAAAATATCAGGTAAAGTTATAAAGAAAGATGTATTTGATAATGAATTATTTACAAGATTTATTTTAGAAATACCTACCAAGATGAAAGTTATAAATGATAATAAGATTGAAAGAGTTAATAATTATATATCATTTATATTATTTACACCTTGTATAAATGACTTCCCAGAAATAAATAAAAATACCTACATTGAAATCAGAGGAGAAATATTAGGGAATAGTAATAAAAATGAAGAAATAGATGACTGTTTAGTTATATTCCCAAAAACAATAAGAAAGGGTGTGAAAATATAATGCCACATCAAACAAGAACACCATCTACACAACTATCATTATGTAAAGATTTATTTAATCAATTAGTTGGTATTTTAGATTTCAATATAAAGATGAATATTGAAGATGAAAAGTTTTCAACTACTGCAGAGAAATTAAAGAATAAATTACTTACATATTCAGTACCAAGAGTTAATAATGATGATATAGAATTTGTAGATGTAAGATTTTTTCCTAACGAAGCAAGTGATATGATTTGGCAATTATTATTACGAGCTGAAAAAAATGATAATGTTGAAGATTATTATAGTAAGTTAATTGAAAATAGAGAACAAAAAAAATAAAGAAAGAGAGGTAAATAAAAATGGCTACAACATTAGTAGAAATTAAAGATGTCTATAATGAAACGATTGCTAATATAACCTCTGATTCAAGAAAATGGCAATCGTTTTTAAGTTGTGCCTCAAAAAACTATAAGTATGATTTTGATGAGCAATTACTTATATATGCTCAAAGACCAACTGCTATAGCTTGTGCTAGTTATGATACTTGGAATAGTAAATTAAATAGAATAATTAAAAAAGGTCATAGTGGAATAGCACTAATAACTGAAAAGTATGGCAAACCATCTATAAGATATGTATGGGATGTATCTGATACTCAAAGTATGTATGGTAGAAAAGGTAAAAAGGTTAGAGTTTGGAATGTAGGAGTAGCTTATCAAGATCAAGTTGTTGAGGCACTAGAAAATAGATATGGAGAATTAGAAAACAAAGATACTTTTATTGATAGTTTAAAATCAGTTGCGACTATTTTAGTAGAAGATAATATAACAGATTATATTGATTATTTACTAGATAATAAAGAAAATACAAGATTAGTAAATATAGATAATGATATAATCATTCAAAAATATAAAAACTTACTTCAAAAAAGCATTGCTTATATGCTTATAAATAAATGTGTAGGTAATGCTGATAAAGAGTTTTTATATACTGATTTTCAAGATATTATAATGTTTCAAGATATAGAGAGTGTTGTAAGTTTAGGAACTGCTACAAGTGATATTAGTGAAATGACACTTCTTAATATTTATGAAACTTTAAAAAATATAAGAATAAATGAAATAGAAAAAATTCGTACATTTGATAATGATAAAAATATAGTTTATGATAAAGATGAATTAAAGGAGAGGAGTGAAGTAAATGATAACTTACAAAACAGTGGGAGATTACAAGATACCGAACTTGAAAGTGAAAGAGAGAAACTTCAACATAGGGAAATATGGTCTTATGAGGTTGGATTACCTAAAGAGCAAGAAGAAACCTTTATACGAGCAAATGAAAATCAAGGATATACTAACGGAACATCTATTGGAGATAGATACGACAGCCGAGATGAGAGTGAACTTGATAATGAAAGAACTTATAGCACAAGAGAATATAACAGAGAACTTGAAGATGGAAAATCCAATGGAGTGGACAGGTCTAATGAACAACTTGAAGAATCAAGCAGAGGAGATAGTAATGAGGGAGTTAATCTTCAACTAACACAAGAGAATACTAATAACAGTATTCTTTTTTCAGATAGTAGAAAAGATATTATTGAAAGTGAGTTAATAACTAATTTAGAAGATTTAGATGACACTAATTCATTTACTGTTGCAAGAGTTAAAACTAATTTATACAGTGTAGAACTTCATTATATAAATGGAATAGCAACAGTGGAGTTAGGAACTAGAACAAATGAGGATACTTGGGAAAACGAAATATTAGAGGCAGACTGGTTTAATAAAGGATTATCAACAGATGCTTTATTTGATAAGTTAGAGCAAATATTCAATGATGAATTTTCTTCAGTTATTTATATGTATGATAAAACTGATGGAGAAATAGGATTACTTTATGATGTATTAAATAAATACAAGATAAATGATGTTGAACTAATGTATGATGATAAAGATAATCTAATTGCAATGGATGATGAAAATATTTGGTATGGTAAAGAATTCTATAAGTTTATATTTGATGAAGTTTTTAATTATAATAGGGATAATATTCCTACATTACTAAATGAGGAAGATTATAATAAATTAAAAGAATATGCTAATAAATACGAAAAAGAAGAAACTAAATTACCAACTGAAAAAGAAAAGATAATAATACCAAGAAGTGAAAAAGCACAGTTATCTTTATTTGCCACTAAAGAGCAAGAGTTTGCAGATGTTATAGTTAATATGTTTAATAATTGTTCTAAAGATACAATATGGGAAAATAGTTTTGAAATAAGAAAAGTAGAACTAGAAAAATGGGAACATATTAAGTCTAAAAAAAGAAATCTAACTATATCATTAGAAAGTAGTAATAATACTAATCATGATACTAGTTTTACTTATTTTAATACTGATAAAACAAGTGAATTAAGGTTAAAAGAACAAATAGAAAGTAATAAATTATTTAAAATGCTTGAAAAAGATAAAGACTTTGCTATTAGGGTTACACCAGATAGTATATATGTTTATTATCATAACTTTGATGATAAAGTATTAGATTTAAGTATTGATAAAGAAGAAGTATTAGAAGATATAAATAATAAAGATAATACTTTAATAATTGATGATTTAAAAGAAGATAAAATAGAAGTATCTATTAAAAGAAAGCCAAGAGAGGTTAGTTATGTTCTTCATCCAGAAGTACCACTAGAGGATAGAATAAATTATAAGATACATACTGATTATTTAGGAGTGGGAACACCAAAGGAAAGATATAGAAATAATATTAAAGCAATAAATGTTTTAAGAAAGTGTGAGAAAGAAAATAGATATGCAACAAGTGAAGAACAAGAAATACTTTCTAATTATGTTGGTTGGGGTGGATTATCAGATGCTTTTGATCCAGAGAAATGGACTGATGAGTATTATGAATTAAAAGAACTTTTAACAGAAGAAGAATATAATCAAGCAAAAGAATCAACACTAACAGCTTTTTATACACCACCAGTAGTAATTAAAGCAATGTATAAAGCACTATCTAATATGGGACTTGATAAAGGAAATATATTAGAACCTGGTTGTGGTATAGGAAACTTTATTGGACTTTTACCGAATAATGATAAGTTGAAAATATATGGAGTAGAAAAAGATATAATTAGTGGAAATATAGCAAGACAGTTATATCAAAAGTCATCTATCGCCGTTAAAGGATTTGAAGAAGTAAACTATTCAAATTCTTTTTTTGATGTTGCAATAGGAAATGTTCCATTTGGAAATATTCCTGTAAGTGATAAGAAATATGATATGCGAAACTTCTTAATACATGATTACTTTTTTGCAAAAGCTATAGACAAAGTAAGACCAGGAGGAATAATAGCATTTATTACATCTCAAGGATTTATGGATAAAAAGAATGATGATGTAAGAAAGTATGTAGCAAGTAGAGCAGATTTAATTGGTGCTATAAGACTACCTAATAATGTATTTAAAGATAGTGCAGGAACTACTGTTACCTCAGATATAATATTTCTTCAAAAAAGAGATTCAATTACAGACATAATGCCGGAATGGATAAATATTGATACTGATGAAAACAATTTAAGAATAAATAAGTATTTCATTGATAATCCTCAAATGATACTTGGAAAAATGAAACTTATATCAACACCATTTGGGGAAGAACTAGCATGTATTCCATTAAATGATATGAATTTAGAAGAAATGCTTAATAATGCAATACCAAATGTTAAAGCAGAAATAAAAGATTATAAGATTGATGATATAGCAGATAATGAAGATTTATCTATTGAAGCAGATATGAATGTAAAAAACTTTTCTTATGCTTTAATAGATGATGTAATTTATTATAGAGAAAATAGTAGAATGTATCCTCAAAACTTATCAGAAACTGCTGAAAATAGGGTTAAAAATTTAGTTAAATTAAGAGATATAACAAGAGAAATTATTAACTTACAACTAGATAATGCAAGTGATAATGAAATACAAGATAAACAAAAAGAGTTAAATGAGTTATATGATAAGTTTGTTAAAAAGTATGGACTTATCAACAGTCGTGGTAATGCTAGTGTATTTTCAAATGATGGTAGCTATTTTCTTTTATGTTCCCTTGAAGTTTTAGATGAAAACGGAAATCTAAAAAGAAAAGCAGATTTATTTAATAAAAGAACAATCAAACCTAAATCAAAAGAAAGGATTATTGAAAATGCAAGAGATGCTTTAATAGTATCAATGCAAGAAAAAGCAAAGGTTGATATATCTTATATGCAAAAGTTATGTGGATTAGATATAGATAAAATGCTTGAAGAATTAGAAGGGGAAATATTTAGAGTACCTGAATATGGTAATCCAAATTATTGGGTTACAGCAGATGAGTATTTATCTGGTAATGTTCGTGAGAAATTAAAAGTAGCAAAACAGTTCGCCTTTGAAGATAGTAGTTATCAAAAAAATATAGAATATTTAAAGAAAGTAATTCCAAAAGATATTCCACCTACTGAAATAAGTATAAGAATAGGCGCAACATGGATACCAGAAGATATAATTACTAACTTTATTTTAGATTTAATAGATGCTAGTTTCTATGCTAAAAGAGATTTAAAAGCACATTATTCTGATGTTACAGGAGAATGGAATATTGAAAATAAGAGTTGTGATAGAAATACCATTGCAGTTACATCTACTTATGGAACTAATAGAGCAAATGCTTATAGACTAATAGAGGATGCACTTAACTTAAGAGATACAAAAATCTTTGATTATAACTATGATGAAAATGGTAAAAAAGTTGCAGTATTAAATAAAAAAGAAACAGCAATAGCTCAAGCTAAACAAGATAAAATTAAACAAGCATTTCAAGATTGGGTATGGAACGATCAAGAAAGAAGAGAAAGATTAACATATCTTTATAACGAAAAGTTTAATGCAATAATTCCAAGAGAATATGATGGTAGTCATATAACATTTGATGGAATAAATCCAGAAATAACATTAAGACCACATCAAGTAAATGCAATAGCAAGAGTTTTATATGGTGGAAATACTTTACTAGCTCATGAAGTTGGGGCTGGTAAGACTTTTGAAATGGTAGCAAGTGCTATGGAAAGTAAAAGATTAGGGCTTTGTAATAAGAGTTTGTTTGTAGTGCCTAATCATATAATAGAGCAATTTGCTAGTGAGTTCTTACAGCTTTATCCTAGTGCTAATATACTTGTTTCAACTAAAAAAGATTTTGAAACAGCAAATAGAAAGAAGTTTTGTTCAAGAATTGCAACAGGAGAATGGGATGCAGTAATCATAGGACACTCTCAATTTGAAAAAATACCGATGTCTATTAAAAGACAAGTTGCCATATTAGAGCAACAACTACAAGATACATTAAAAGGAATAGAGGATTTAAAAAATCATAATGGAGAAAGATTTAGTATTAAGGCATTGATGAAGACACAAAAGTCTATTGAGAAAAAATTAGCAAATCTAAATAGTACATCAAGAAAAGATGATGTTATTACTTTTGAAGAATTGGGTGTAGATAGATTATTTGTAGATGAAGCACATTATTATAAGAACTTATATCTTTATACTAAAATGAGAAATGTAGGAGGGATTGCTCAAACAGAGGCACAAAAGTCTAGTGATTTATTTATGAAGTGCAGATATTTAGATGAAATAACTGGTGGAAAAGGAATAGTATTTGCAACTGGAACACCAATTTCTAACTCTATGGTGGAACTCTATACTATGCAAAGATATTTGCAATACGATAAACTTATAGAAAGTAAGTTACAACATTTTGATGCTTGGGCTTCAACTTTTGGAGAAACAGTAACAGCAATAGAACTTGCACCAGAGGGAACTGGTTATAGAACTAAAACAAGATTTGCCAAGTTTTATAACTTACCAGAGTTAATGAATATGTTTAAGGAAGTTGCTGATATTAAAACATCAGATACATTAAATTTGCCACTACCTAAAGCAAATTATGAAAATATTGTAATAAAACCAAGTCAAACTCAATTAGACTTAGTAAATTCATTAGGAGAACGAGCTGAAAAAGTAAGAAATAGAGAAGTAGATTCAAAAGAAGATAATATGCTTAAAATCACTAATGAGGGCAGAAAAATAGCACTAGATCAAAGACTAATAAATGAATTATTACCAGATTATGAGAATAGTAAAATAGATACTTGCTCACAAAATATTTATAGAATATGGGAAGAAACAAAAGATAAAAAATCTGCTCAATTAGTATTTTGTGATTTATCTACTCCAAAAGGTGATGGCTCATTTGATGCTTACACTGATTTAAAAAATAAATTAGTAGAAAAAGGTATACCAGAAAACGAAATAGAGTTTATTCATAATGCTAATACAGAATTACAAAAACAAGCACTATTTGCCAAAGTAAGAGCAGGACAAGTAAGAGTTTTAATGGGTAGTACAGTTAAAATGGGTGCTGGAACAAACTGTCAAGATAGACTAATAGCACTTCATGATTTAGATTGTCCGTGGCGACCTAGTGATTTAATACAAAGAAGTGGAAGAATTATAAGACAAGGTAACCAAAATAAAGAAGTATATATTTATAGATATGTAACAGAAAAAACATTTGATGCTTACCTTTATCAGTTAGTAGAGAATAAACAGAAGTTCATATCTCAAATAATGACATCAAAAACACCCGTTAGAAGTGCTGAAGATATAGATGAAGTAGCACTTTCTTATGCAGAAATAAAAGCACTTGCAGCTGGTAATCCATTGATAATTGAAAAAACTGAATTAGATACTCAAGTATCAAAATTAAAACTTTTAAAACAAAGCTATCTAAATGAACAATATGATTTAGAAGATAAAATCAAAAAGAAGTATCCTAATAGAATAAAAGAATTAGAAAAAAATATTGAAAATTATAAAACTGATATTGAATATCTAAGTGATAATTATAGTAGTGAAGAAAGTTTTACTGGTATGACTATCAATGGAATAACATATTCTGAAAAACAAGATGCAGGTGCTAAGATAATTGATGAATGTAAAAGTATTATAAATGATGAAACAAAAGAGATAGGAGAGTATAAAGGATTTAAAATGGAGTTAAAGTTCTTTGCATTTATGAAAGAATATAACTTAATTTTAAAGAGAAATTCTACTACTATTGTTAATCTAGGAAATAGTGAACTTGGAAATATTACAAGAATTGATAATGCACTAGATAATATATCAAGTCATTTGTTAGACTCGCAAACAGAACTTGAAACAATAAAAACTCAACTTGAAAAAGCAAAATTAGAGTTTGGTAAACCATTTAATCAAGAAGAAGAGTTAAAAGATAAACAAAAAAGATTAAATGAAGTTAATAGGTTATTAAATATGAATGAGAAAACTAATGAAATATTAGATGATGATGTAGAAGAAGTAGAGCAAAATAGGCAAATGTATAAAAATAGCTATGAAAGATAATTTGTACATTTGTTAAATGTCATTTATAGTTTTATAATGCTTTATGAAAGGTGGAAGTATTGTGGATGTAGAGAGAGTTAAAGAAAGAAACAAAAGAGTTGCTAAAGCAAATGAAAGATTTAAAAAAATAATTTCATATAATGTTAGATATTATAGAACTATGCGAGGAATGGATGAAGATGAATTGGCATCTTATCTTGGTAAAAAGGGACAATATATTAAAAAGTTAGAAAATGGAGAGTTAAAAGCTAATCCTCCTATTGATACTATTGATAAGGTAGCATGGGCTTTAGGTGTACCTTTTATTGCGATAATTAAAGATAGAAATGGTAAAAATGAAAAAAATGAATAGTTTTTTTAAAACAAGTTATGAAACTTTTGGATATTTTGTTTCTAATATGCAACTTGATTTACAAAAGAAAGATAAAGTATATTCTAAATTAGAAATAAATAATCAACAACTTTTAAAAAAGTATCCTAATGTAAATAAAGTGCTTGAAAGTACAAATCCCAATAGTTTAAATAGTAAAGAATGTTTAGCTTTAATAGAAATACTAAAAAATCTTTTAAATCAAAAGTATATAGAACTAGAAGAAATGTTCTTTAAAGGACAATATGAAATGTTATATACATTAAATAGAATGGATTATTTTGATAAAGATATTGACAATAAAAGTTAATATCTTTTTAGATTGGAGGAAGAAAGTGAAATCAAATAAAACATTATTAGATGAATTAAATAATAAATTAGAAAAAGAATATAATGAATTTATTCAAGAAATAATAAAATTAGATCCTTTAAGTATTATAAATAAAACTTATGAAATAACCTTAAAGCAAGAAATTAAAGATTTGTATGTTGATAGTGATATTCTTGATAGATATGAAATTAAAGCACTTCTTGAAAGAAATAATACATTAAAATACTTATATGAGTCTTGGCTTGAATATGATTTTGATATTCATAAGGAAGTAGAAGAATTAGTACAAGAAGATATAAATGAACTATGTAGGGAATATGTTGATAAGCAGTTATTAAATTGTAAAGATGATAATAAGTATATTATAATTAGTGACACATTAGAAGAACTAAATAATTATGATTTTTGTTATCATATAAAACAAAAATATGGACTAGGAGAATATGAAACTTTTAGTCCTTTATTAGTTAAAGAAATACTAGATAGTGGTGGTACGAGATACTTATATGACTTTTTTAATGATGTTAAAGATAACGAACAATTAAAATATTTGGTAGATATAAATACCTTTAATAGTAATTTTTATAATAATATTGAAGAAAAGATATTACCTATTTTAAAAGAAACTATAACAAGAGAGAAAAAGCAAAAAGATAAAGAGGAAAGATAATGGCATACTTTACTCAAGAGCAAATAGCTAAAGCTAAAGAAATAGATGTATTATCTTACTTAAAAAATAAAAATCCAGATGAATTAGTATATGAATCAAGAGGTACATATCACACAAGAACACATGATAGTCTAAAGATAAGTAATGGTAAATGGTACTGGTTTTCAAGAGGAATTGGTGGGATTACTGCACTAGAATATTTAATACAAGTAGAAGAATATTCATTTACTGAGGCAGTAGAACACTTAATTAACCAAAAAGGAATAGAAAAAAAATATATACCAAAGATACAACTGACTGAAAAAGAAATAATAAAAAAATTAGTTCTACCTAATAAATCTAAATATAATGATAGAGCAATTACTTATTTAACTGATAGAGGGATAAGTAAAACTATAGTAGAAGAATGTATAAATAAAGGTTATATTTATCAAACTTATCCACATAATAATGTAGTTTTTTTAGGATTTGATGAAGAAAATAATCCTAGATATGCAGGAGTTAGAGGAACAAATGCAAGTAGATATATGTGCGATGCTTATGGTAGTGATAAGGCATTTTCTTTTAAGCTAAAGTCAATTATTCCAAATAATGAAGTTCATATATTTGAAAGTGCTATTGATTTATTATCTTATGCGACCATAAAAGAAATGAAGAATGAAAAATGGGATGAAGAAAATTTATTATCTCTTGCAGGAGTTTATCAAACTTCAAAAGATGTAATAGGTAGTAAAGTACCTAAAACAATAACAACTTATTTAAAAAATAATGAAAATATAGATACAATTATAGTACATTTTGATAATGATAATGCAGGAAGATTAGCAACTAAAGCATTATATTATTCTTTATCAGATAGTTATAAAATAATTGATGCTCCAGCAAAAAGTGGAAAAGATTATAATGATTTTTTATGTAATTTAAAAAATATAAACTGGAAAAGTAAGTATCAAGTTAAAGAAAGATGAAAAAGAAGTCTTGGTGCAGACTAAGACTTATGTCTTAGCCAGCACTGCAAATGTCCTCCTAACATTTGCTGATAGTTAGGGAAACCCTAAAACCCTTTTTGTTAGCATATATACACTTTGTTAAAAAAATAAAGAAAAATATGATATAATTATACATAGAAGTGACAGATAAATAGTAATTTGTAGAGGAGATATTTATGGAAGATAAACAAGTATTATTTAATAATATAGATAAAGTTC
>CAKOMQ010000001.1 GCA_934096715.1 uncultured Bacilli bacterium | reverse complement strand
CCCCCCCCCCCCCCAGTAGGCTTTTTAGCTTCTGGAAGGTTGCTAATAAATTAGCATTTTTTTTCATGTTTTTCGGGGTCTCTCTTTCTATTTTTATAAATAAATAATACAACAAATAGGAATTATTTTCAAGTACTAAAAGTCTAGACATAATAATAATTAAATAAACATATATTTTTACTGAAGGGAGAAAAGTATGAACGGTAATTTTTATCAAAATCCAACATTTCCAGGGTTAGAAAATCCTAATATGAATCAAAATAGTAATATGCAGTCTCCACCAGGTAATATAAGTTATGAAAGTACTTTACCGATGGAACAAAGTTTTATCGAAAATATTTTAAGATTAAACAAAGGTAAAAGAGTAAATGCCTATGTATCTTATCCTGATAGTAGTGAATGGCAAAATAAAATATATACAGGAATAATAGAAGAAGCTGGAAAAGATCACTTAATAATTAAAGACAGTACAACTGGTAATTGGTTTTTAATAAGACTTATATATTTAAATTATGTTGAATTTATGGAGCCAATAATTTATTCGCATAGTTTTTCAGAAAAGACATATTAAGTCTTTTTTTATTTAAGGAAATATCCTATAATATGTATAGGAGATAGAAATTTATGAAGAAAAATTCGTTTTTAGAAGGAGCTTTTATAGCAACTTTAGCAATATTTATTACAAAATTCTTAGGCATAATTTATGTTATCCCATTTAATAAAATTATAGGTAATACTGGGGGAGCATTATACGGGTATGCTTATAATATATATAACTTATTCCTAATAATATCTTGTTCTGGATTACCTCTTGCTATTAGTAAGTTAACAAGTGAATATAATACTTTAAAAGAAGATAGTAAAAAAGAATATTTATTTTTTATAGCTACTAAAATAATTGGAATATTCTCAATAGCATCTTTCTTAATATGTTTTTTATTTTCTAAAGTGATAGCTACCTTAATAATTGGAAATATGACTGGTGGTAATACAATAGATGATGTTAGTTTTGTTATAAAATGTGTTTCTTTTGCTATTCTTATCGTGCCAATGCTTAGTATATCTAGGGGATATATGCAAGGACATAGATATATGAGTGCTCCAGCAATAAGTCAAATAATAGAACAAGTAGCTAGAATAATTGTCTTATTACTTGGAAGCTATACGATATTAAAGTTATTCCCTGGGCATTTAACTGAAGCAGTTGGTATATCAGTTTTTGCAGCTTTTGTTGGAGCAGTACTTGCTTATATTTATCTAAATATTAAACTTAAATTAATAAGAAAAAAAGATGTTGATATTAATTTAGAAGAAACTGAGAAAAAAGAAGTAACTAAAAAACTTATTAAGTATGCTATTCCCTTTATAGTTATTAATATAGCTAATAGTTTATATACTACTATAGATATGATTTTAGTTATAAAGGGACTTAATATACTTGGTTTTAAGGCAGTAGATATAGAAACTATAAGTGGTATATTTACGACTTGGGGAATAAAAATAAATACTATAATTACTTCTTTTGCTACAGGAATAGCTTTATCTTTAATACCAAATATATCTCGCGAAAAAGCTCGTAATGATTTAAAAGAAGTTAATAATAAATTTAATAAGACAATAATATTATTCTTTTATATAATACTTCCACTATCTATATTTATGAGTATATTTGGAAGTACTTTATGGAATATATTCTATGGGTATAATGAATATGGTATACAAATTATTAAATATTCTTTGTTAGTAGCCGGAATAGATGCACTATATATAATGATTTCTAATGCATTACAAGGAATGAATAAAACTAAGCTAATATATGCTTCAGTATTAACAGGACTAGTTGCTAATGCAATTTTAGATATACCTTTGATGTTATTATTTAGTAAGTTAAATATATATCCATATTATGGTGCGATTACTGCAACTCTTATAGGCTATTTAATAAGTATAATAATTCCATTGGTTATTTTAAAAAAGAAAGATAATTTTAATTATGAAGATATCAAAAAGATACTACCTAAGCTATTAGGAACTTATACTATTTTAATAATTATATGTATTTATTATAATAGCTTAATTAAAAATATTACTAATAGAATTATAGATATTTTCTTACTTATGTTTATTGGAATTATATGTTTATTAATCTATTATTTATTTAATAAAAAAGAAATTAATGCTATAATTAAGAAAGATAAAAAGGATACAGGTGATATAGATGACTAAAATATTAATAATAATTACTATTATACTAATAATTGCTTTAATTTATTTTATATCATATAAGAAAATTGATGATATTAGAAAAAGACTAATTTATAATGAAGAAAATATTAAGAATGCTTTAAATAAAAAATGTGAATTAGTAAATGAAATTAATAAAGAAACCAAGAAAAAACTAGATAAGAAATACTTAAATGATTATATTAATCTTGAAAATAAAACCCTTTCATTAATAGAATTAGATATGAAATTAGATGATGCTAAAAGGGTAATTAAAGATATTAAAAATGATATACCTGATATTAAAACTAAACAATTTAATAAGTTATATAATGATTTAGAAAGAAATGATGAAATACTTACTACTAGTAAAAACTTATATAATAAATATGCTAATATGTCTAATAAAAGTATAAGAAAGTTTCCAAATAATATTGTAAGCAAAACGATGAATGTTAAAGTAAAAGCATTTTATAATTCAAAAGATTAAAGGAGTTCGTAATTGAACTCCTTGTTATTTACAGTTATTTTTTAGTTTAAGAGGTATCTTATAAGATACTGTTTTATTATTATCTAAAGTTTCTATTACTAAGTAAAATTCATCTTTCAAAATAAAATTACATGAAGATTTATAGTTATCTATATGAAAGTCTATATTATTTAGAAAACTATTTAAAGAGATACTCTTTTTACTATAAGAATATACTTTTATTGATTTATTGTTATGATTCTCATATAAAGTACATGTTATTTTTTTATATTCTTTTTTATCTTCTTCTCCACAATAATTTATATCAGATATATAGATAGATGAATTATCTTTGTTATAAGCAATAACTCCAGTTACATTAAAGCTATCACAATTACTTACAATTGTCTTTAAGTTAATAGGATCTTTTTTAGTTAGAAATATTGTAAGTATGATTGATATAATTATTATAGTAACAATTGTTATTATAATAAAATATTTTCTTTTATATTTGGGGTTACCACTTAATAAGAAATTAATATCTAAATTATAATCATCGCATATTTCTTTTAAGAGAGTAATATCTGGAATATTTAAACCATTTTCCCATTTACTTACTGCTTGATAAGTCACTCCATATTTATCAGCAAATTCTTTTTGAGTCAGATTATTTTTTAAACGTATATCTTTTATAATATTACCAATTTTTTCTTGATTCAAACTACCACCTAATTTCATCAATATTATTATTTCTTAAAAATTCGTTAGTTTTAGAGAAGGGTTTTGAACCAAAGAAACCATAATTACAAGAAAATGGAGATGGATGAGAACTTGTAATAATTAAGTGTCTCTTATTAGTAATATATTTAGCTTTTTCTTTAGCAAAGTTTCCCCATAAAATAAATACGATAGGTTCTTCTCTTTCATTAAGCGCTTTAATTATATAGTCAGTTAATAATTCCCAACCAAGTTTTCTATGACTAGCTGGTTTATCTTTTTCAACGGTTAATATTGAGTTAAGAAGTAAGACACCTTCTTGTGCCCATGATGTTAAATCTCCACTTGGCCCTTTTTGAATACCTAAATCATCATATAATTCTTTATAAATATTTTTAAGACTTGGTGGTAATTTAATACCTTCTTGAACACTAAAAGATAAACCATGGGCTTCGCCTTCTCCATGATATGGATCTTGACCTACTATTACAGCTTTAACTTTACTGTATGGAGTTAGTTTTAAGGCATTAAATACATTTTCTCTTAATGGATAAATTGTTTTTGTTTTATATAAATTATCTATATTATTAAGAAATACTTTGAAACCATCACTTTTTTCAATGACACTAAGTACTTCATCCCAATCATTTCCAATCATACTATACACTCCTATTTATGATAAGATTCATTGTTATTTATTTTAAATGCTCTATAAATTTGCTCTAGAAGTATTCCCCTGAAAAGGCCATGGGGAAAAGTCATAGATGAAAAACTAATAAATGTATTACATAAATCAGTTATCTCTTTACTAAGCCCATTTGATCCACCTATTATAAAAGTAATAGATGAATTAGATATAAACTGTTTATCCAAGAATATTGCAAAGTCTATGCTTGAATATGATTTACCATCTATAGTTAATCCAATTAAATAATCATTCTTATTAATATGTTTTATTAAGTTAGATGTTTCTATAGTTATATCATTATTATCTTTTACTTCTATTATTTCTAACTTATGATATTTATTTATTCTAGAAGAATAGTCTTTGATAAGATCATTTAGATAGTTTTCTTTTATTTTACCTACACATAATATTTTTATCATAGTTCAATTAATTCTCCTTCAATGTCTTGTTTAGCACAGCTAATCTTTCTAAAATCAATGTTATATTCTTTTAAGACATCATTAACAGTAGATAAGGCAATAGAAGGTGTATTATTAACTTCACTTAAGTGCATCAGAATTACTTCTTTCGTGTTATTACCAATTAACTTGGATAAATAGAATCCGGCAGATTGATTAGAAAGGTGGCCTTCATCACTTATGACTCTCTTTTTTAACCATTCTGGATAAGGTCCATGAGTAAGCATTTCAATATCATGGTTACTCTCTAATAAGTATAAATTTTTATTCACTATGTCTTTAAAATATTTATGTCTTATGTATCCTGTATCAGTTATATATACTACTGATTTATTATCTTCTTCAATTACAAAATTACGTGAATCAATTGAGTCATGACTAGATTTAATAGCTTTTATAGTTATATCTTTTAAATCAATATTTTCTTCATATAAATATAGATTAGGATATTCTTTAATATCTTCAAATTCAGTTAACATCTTCTTTGTTATATAAACAGCTGGATTATATCTATGTAAAAAAGTTAAAAGAGCAGATGTGTGATCTTTGTGTAAATGACTTATAAGTACAACATCTATATCTACTGCATCTACTCCTATATTTTTTAATTTTTCTACAATATATTTTGTATTCCTACCCATATCTATAAGAATATTATGATTATTAGTACCTATATAACAGATGTTACCTTTTGATCCACTAGCAAGAACACAAGCTTTCATTAGTTATATAAACTCCTTGGATCAAAGAACATACTACCATTTCGACCCGGATAACCACGAGATGCACCATAATGTAAGTGAGTACCATAACTACGACCACTGTTACCCATGTAACCTAATAATGTACCCTTAGTTACACTCATACCTACATAAGCTCTAACATTATTTGTTAAGTGGCCATATAAGGTATATAAACCATTACCATGATCTACTATTACGTGATTTCCGTATCCACCACCACAAGAATTATCAAATTTAAAACTTGCACAAGCACTGTAAGTTTCTACAACTGTACCAGTTGCGGCAGAATATATTTTTGATCCATCTCCGGTACCAGAGATATCTATACCATTATGATATCTTCCCCAACGTGGCGCGAAGTATGAAGTAATAACATAAGGGCTTTCTGTTGGCCATCCCCATGATCCACCTGTATCAACATAAGTAGTGAAGTTATAAGAAGGTCTTGAAACTTGACGTCCTTTTGTGGTAATTTGATTTACTTTTTCTCGTATAACTTCAGTTGAATCAATTCTTGTTTCATTACTTGGTTCTCCATTAACAACATCGTAGTGTTGAGTAACTTTAGATATTCCCGTTATACCAGCTTGTGTAATTTCACTATAAGAACTTGGTTTATCATTATCTCTAACTATTTCTTTTTCATAAGCAATTTCCACTTCACTTATTTCATACACAGAATAACTAAATGTAAGCATAGGATTGATTAAAGTAATATTAACTTTATCACCTATAGCTAATAAACTATTTTCGCTAGCATATTTTGGATTTGCTATTAAAAATTCTTGAACGTTCAGATCATTTGCTTCACTTACAGATGCAATTGTATCTCCATCAGTTACTTCATATGTATTCATAACATTATTATTACCAAATAATAAATCTTGACTTAATTCATTAACATCTGTATATATTTTTTCTTTGATGCTAATAAGTTTTTCTTTAAAACTGATTTTTTCTTTGATATACATACTTTGATATACAACACCTATATCAGTAAGTTCTTCTTGAGTACCATTGATATAATCGTTGTACTTATCCTCATCAATGAAAGCTAAAACAAAGTTTTTAACTGCGTCTTCAAATACTTTTTTATCTAACACATAGAACTTTTTGTTATCTTTATCATTTTCACTTAGAACAGTTACTTCGTATCCTTTGATAGTAAAGTCATCTAATGATTCAATTTTATTATATATAGTATTTAAGTCATTTAATGTAGTATTATAAGAATATGAATCTACTATACTAAGATCATTAGGGGGATATACCTTATCTACATCATACTTGTTCTTTATATTAGTTTGTTTAGTATTAATTAACGAATATAATTCACTATCATCTTTTATACTTCCTAAGTAGTTACCTTTTAAATAAACATTATATATTCTAGAAGCTTCTTTACTAGAAGATAGTCTATCAAAAGACCCTACTACAAATATTAATGAAAGAATTATAGAACTAATAATTATTGTATATATTTTTTCTATATTAGTCATTAATTTTAATCCTCCCTATTATCATTTAAGACATTACGAAATGCACTCATATTTAATTCAAACATTAAATCAACAGTACCAAGTGAACCTTTTCTGTGTTTTGCAATCACAAGCTCGGCAGGAACTATTTTTTCACGTTGATCTTTTTTTGCTTCATAATAGTCTTTTCTATTTATAAATAAAACCATGTCGGCATCTTGTTCTAGTGATCCAGATTCACGTAAGTCAGCAAGCATAGGCATATTACTTTCTCTTTTTTCAGCGCTTCTTGATAACTGTGAAAGTGCTATTACTGGAACATCTAATTCAAGAGCCATTGTTTTTAGACTTCTTGATATTTCAGATACTTCAACTTGTCTTGACTCAACTCTTCTTGCTCCACTACTAACAAGTTGCAAGTAATCGATTACGACTAATCCTAGGCCATCTTTAGAATTTGCAAGTCGACGACATTTAGCTCTTATTTCGGCTGCTGTTATACCTGCGTTATCTTCTATAAACATATTGGTATCAGCAAGTTGACTCATTGCTTCATTATATCTTTTCCAATCTCTTTCTTGTAATTGACCAGTTTGCAATTTATAAGCATCTATTCCACCTAAAGCACTAATCATACGATTAACTAACATTTCAGCTGACATTTCAAGGTTGAATACCGCTACTGCTTTTTTAGTAGTTGTCGCCGCATATGTAGCCATGTTTAATGCAAGAGCAGTTTTACCCATACCAGGACGAGCAGCAAGAATAATAAGTTCTCCACCTTGAAAACCAGTAGTAATTTTATCAAAATCATAAAATCCTGTTTCAAGTCCTGTTATAGGTCTTTTATTTTTTGCAAGAGTTTCTAATTTTTCTTGAGCTCTTCTTAATATTTCATGAATGGGAACAAAATCACTTACTGATCTTGCTCTAACAACATTTAAAATATCTCTTTCTGCTGTATCAAGAGTTCTATTTATATCTTCTTCGTCATAAGCATTATTAATAATATCAGTAGCTGTATTAATAAGATTTCTTCTTGTAGTATTTTCTTTGATTATTTCCATATAGTAATCCATATTAGCACTACTAATAACAGAATCTATAACTTCACTTATATATTCCATTCCACCTACTATATTAAGCTTTTTCTTTTTATCTAGTTCATCTTTTAATGTATTAGCATCTATAGGAATATTATTGTTATGCATTTCATTTATAACTTCAAATAAATTTTTATTTCTTTCATCATAAAACATATCTACTGTTAAAGATTCACAAATTCTTTCCAGTAAATATTTATCTAGAAAACATATTCCTAATATGCTCATTTCCGCTTCATTATTTGAAGGCATAACTCTTGCCATAATTCACCTACTTAACTAATATTACTTTAATTATAAATTTAACTTTTTTATGAAGTTCTATTTTAACTTCATGAACTCCCAAAGTATCAAGGGGAGTTTCAATTTTGATATTCTTTTTATCAATATCATATCCTAATTTTTTTAACTCTTCATGTATTTGTTTAGAAGAAATACTACCAAATACTTTATCTTCTTTGCCAGTGGATACTTTAAACTTAATTTCTTTATCTTTTAATTTATCTTTAATTTTAGTTAAATCACAAACTAATTTATCTTCTAAATCATTTCTTTCTTTTATTTCACTATCTAAGACATTCTTACTAGTCTTTGTATACATAACAGCTAATTTATTTTTAATCAAATAGTTATTTGCATAGCCATCACTTACAGTAATTATGTCATCTTTTTTACCTTGATTTTTTACATCTTTTAATAAAATAACTTTCATGATTTTTCTCCTTAATTTCTTCATTATTATAACATGATATTTATAAGTTGTAAAATTTCTAAAGAAAAAAACTGTTATATAAACAGTCCTTATTTAACATATGGTATTAAAGCCATAAATCTTGCATATTTAACTTGTTGTGCAATATGTCTTTGGTGTTTAGCACAAGCGCCTGACATTCTTCTTGGTAATATTTTACCCTTGTCATTAATATATTTATTTATAATCATTGTATCTTTATAATCAACGCTTTTACCAGCACACATTTGACATATTTTTTTCTTTTTACGATAAAATTCTGCCATGTTTCTTCCTCCTTTTTTAGAATGGTAAATCATCACTAGTAAATGTTATTTCATCACCAAAACTCTTGAATGGGTCTTCTTCTAAGTTGGTAGTTGGTATTTCTTGTGGTTCACTAGGAATACTTGGAGTATTATTGCTAACCGGAATACTATTTTGCATACTATCTGGTCTAGATAGAAAATCAACAACATTACAATAAATTTCTGTAGTATATCTTTTAGTACCATCTTGAGCATCATAAGAACCTGTTCTTATGTTACCCTCAACTGATACAAGCATTCCCTTTTTGCAAAATTTTCCAACATTTTCAGCAAGTTTATTAAATGCTACACAACTAATAAAGTCTGCTCCACGTTCTCCATTTCTGTCAATAAAATTACGATTAACTGCAATAGTAAACCTTGTAGTAACCATGCCTGTTTGACCTGTTCTCATTTCGGGATCTCTAGCAAGTCTTCCGACTAACATTACTTTGTTCATATTCTACTCACTTTCTTTTTTTAAGATTAAATGTCTTAAAATGTTTTCATTAATTAATAATTTACGATCAAATTCCTTAATACATTCGTTAGTAGCACTTACTTGCATTAAGTAGTAGCATCCGCTAATTTCTTTGTTAATTGGATAAGCAAGTTTTTTCTTACCTAAATCCTTGAATTCGATAACTTTTGAATTATTGTCAGTTATTAATTTTTGTGTATCTTTAACAATTTTAGCTAAAGTACTATCTTCTAAATTAGCTTTAACGATAAACATTATTTCATAATTAGTCATCTTTTACACCTCCTTATGGTCTTTTTGGCTTCAACTGAAGCAAGGAGTAATTCATTACTCGCCATATAGTATACCAAATATAATTTCATTTGTCTACTTTAACTATTAATTATAATATGCTATAATCTTTTTGTTAGAATAGGATGTTGATTATGATGAATTTTAAAAAAATATTATTAATTTCTTTAGTAATGTTACCTAATATTGTTAATGCAGAAGATATAACTAAAGATTCAATTATTTCAAGTAACGGAAATAACTTAAGTAAGCTTGTTGATGCTAATTATAAAACTTATATGAATGTTAAAAAAGACCAAGTTATAAACATAAAAAATGAAAATAATTTAATAGATGGTATTTATATTGAATATGAATTAAAAGGATATAAGGCAACCCTAAAATATGATAATGAATCTATAAATATAGGAGAGAATAATTTTGTACATGAATATATTAAATTAGATAAAGAAACAAATAATATAAATATTACGTATAATGAGAACGCTGTTATCAGTGATATATACGTTTTATCAAAGGGTGAACTTCCTGATTATATTCAAAATTGGAGTAAACCTTGTAGTGAAGCAGACTTAATGTTGTTTACAACGCATGCTGATGATGAACAGTTATTTTTCTTAGGCCTTCTACCTACTTATGTTGACCGTGGTATGAATGTTCAAGTTGTATATTTAGCTGATCACTCTGATAATCAAAAAAGAATTCATGAACAATTAAATGGTTTATGGACAGTAGGTATAAGAAATTATCCAATACTTGGTGTTATACCTGATGCATATTCCGAAAGTTTGGAAGGCGCAATTAATAATTTAAAGAAAGCTAACTTGGATCAAGAAGATGTAATTAAATTTCAAGTGGAAATGATTAGAAGATTTAAGCCACTTGTAATTGTAGGACATGATATTAAAGGAGAGTATTCTCATGGTCAACATATTCTTAATACTGACTCCCTAATTAAATCTATTGAGTTGAGCAATGATAGTAACTATTATAGTAATATTAAATATGATGCATGGGAAGCTAAAAAAGTTTATTTACATCTATATGGAGAAAATAAAATAGTTATGGATTATGACACACCACTTAAAAATTTTAACGGTAAGACAGCTTATGAAGTAAGTAAAGAAGGATATAAGAAACATGAAAGTCAACAATGGACTTGGTTTACTAAATGGATTAATGGTAAAAACAACGAATATACTAAATCTACGGATATAACTAAGTATAGTCCTAATCAATTTGGACTTTATAAAACAACCGTTGGTGAAGATGTAAATAAAAATGATATGTTTGAAAATATTGTATTAAGAAAAGATGAAGTAAAAGAGACTCCTAAAGAAGAGAAGAAAAATAGTTTTAAAGAAACTAGTAATAAAAAAGATGATAAATTCAATTATATTTATATTGCTATACCAATAGTGGTATTAACTGGAATAATTATTTTCGTAGTTAAAAGAAACATTCGCAAATAGATGCGAATGTTTTATTATTCCATATTTTTGTATTCGTTTAGAATTACGTCTTCAAACATTTTTCTTGTTTCAGCGTTAGTAGGATGCGCTATATCTTGATAGCCTTCATCATTAATTTTTTTAGACGGCATTGCGATAAATAATTTGTTATCTCCTTCAATTATTCTAATATTATGAACAGCAAAGCAATCATCTAAAGTAACATTAACGTATGCTTTTAGTTTTGAATCCTCTCTGTCAATTTTGTGAATTTTTACTTGTGTAATTTCCATAATATCACTCCTTCTCTTGTCTATTCACTATTATAATTTTATCTTATAATTTTATTTAATGCAATAACTAAATGTAGGTTATTTTTACTTCTCCAGTTATGTATTCATTATATGAAAAACTTTTTTCTCCATTTTCCGTCATTATAGAAAATAAATTAGGGTATATCCTATATAATCTTCCATCATATCTATTAATTTTATTACGTAGACCATAGACAGTAATATGAACTTTTCGATTAATATTTTTAGCAATTTCTTCTTTAATTAAATCTATATTCATTATCTAGGATACCCCACATACATTAAGCCATTTGATACAAGCCCACCCATGCCGTCACTTCCATATTTAGTTTTATCTAGAAGATTTTTTAAATCAATTTCCTTATTTCTTTCCGTTAAAGCTAGTGTTACCGCAATTATCGCTGGATCGAGGGCGTGAATATTAACTCTTTTAGGACTTGATGCGAAATTGGCACCTGCTTTTATAAGTTCTTCATAGTTACTTTGACAAGCACCAGCAATTATCACTAATTTTTCATGACTTTTTTCATATTTTCTTGCTTGTTTTACTGCTTTAATAAAATTAGCAGTATTTTTATAATTAGCCAGATTCTTTGAATCTCCTTTTTTCTTAAAATATGCATCATGACCAGTAATTATAATTATATCTGGCTTATATTCCTTTAAAAGAAGTGGTACTTGTTCTGCCATATTAGATTCGTTTACCTTTTTACCAACTGCGTATACTCCCGCATTACGGTAAAATTTTAAACATTTTTCTAAGTAATCATCATCACCGTCTATTTGTAAAATTTTAGCTGGCAAGTAAAAATATTCTTCTTTATCAATTTCATAATTCTCTTGTTTACTTCTTTCAAATGTATCAGATTCATAGTTATCTACTTTTTTTAAATCTTCCAAAAAACTATCAGCGCAAAGTCTTACTTCGACTCCTTTTAAATAATATAGACCATCTTTTATATTTATAACTTTAAATAAAGTATCATTATTATAACTATTTCTAGTAACAAAATCTCCTACTTTTATATCCATAAAACGTTATCACCCAATTAATTATATGCAAAAGAAAAAGAAAATAAGTCAATTATCTTCTTTTATTGCGCAAAGTATTTCAATAAATATATCTTCACTTAATTCTTCTGCTCGAACATTTACTGTAAAATCATTTTTAACAAGTACTTTATTAATTTTATTGAAATCATAATTACATAAATTATTTTTAAGAGTTTTTCTTTTTTGCTTGAAAGCATCATTTACTAATTTAAAATACATGTCTGTATCTACAACTGGCATATTTTCTCTTTTCTTTAATCTTATAATAGCGCTTTCTACTTTAGGTGATGGAAAAAAGGATGTTTTACTTACCACAAATAATTTTTCTATATTAAAATAATATTTTAAAAATAAAGTTATACTTCCATATTCTTTATTTCCTGGTAAAGATGTAAATCGATCCGCAACTTCATTTTGAACCATAAAAACCATTTCATTAACAGATACATTAGAGTCTATTATATGTTTAATAATTGGAGTTGTAATATAATAAGGAAGATTACCAACAATATATAATTTATTAAAAGAATATTGACTTATTATATTTTTAAAATCAACTTTTAAAATATCTTCATTGATAATTTTAGTTTTACTATCTTCTAAAGACTTAAGCGTAGGTATTAAGTCCCTATCAATTTCAAAACAAATTAAGTTTGATTTTTTTTCCTTAAGAACTCTAGTAAGAGCACCCATCCCTGGACCGATTTCAATAATTAAATCTTCTTCAGTTGCATTAATTGAATCACCTATGTTATTTAAAACTTGCTTGTCAATTAAAAAGTTTTGTCCATATTTTTTCTTAGCTTTCATTTTCTCCGTATCCTATTCTTAAGACATCATAATTAATAGATGACCTCCCTACTATACGAGCCGCGTCCATACTTTCAGTTAGTAAATCGAGAGCATTTCCACGAACTCCTCTATCAAGGACAATCGCTATTATCGGTTCATCAGAAAGTCTACTTGAATACATTCTGACAATTGTACCACAAGAGAAATTAGTGCTTGACGCGACTATCCTTACGTTACCGTAAGTTGGGTCAGTATAATAAGTTAGACCACCACTTAAATCTAATCTAGAATTGCACGCAAGTCTTCCACTACATAGTGGACAATTATATATATAGCCTGTTAAGTCCCCTGTGTAAGAGTTTATTGTACGATAAATATCATTATTATTATTTTCTTCTACTTTTAAAGCCATGGTAGATAAATTAATTCTTTTATTAATAGTGTCGTTGTTTACTTCTTTTTGTATTGAACTTTGATTGTAAGCAACAAATGTTACCATTATTAATAATATTGAAGTTTTAATAATTAGGTTAAACTTTTTCTTCATAATTCATCTCCATAACAAAATTATATAATACATTAATATATTTTGTCAAAAACTCGTTCAATATTTTGATTAGTTATTTTAGATAATTCTTCCAAACTAATATTTTTTAAATCAGCAACAAACTTAGCAACATATAAAACATTTTTTGGTGAATTTTTTTCTCCCCTAAAAGGTACTGGAGTAAGATAAGGAGAATCTGTTTCTAAAATAATTGAAGTGAGTGGTAACTCTTTTATAATGTCTTTTATATTAGCATTTTTAAAAGTTATTACCCCATTTACTCCAAGTAGATAACCCATCTTTATATACTCCTGGGCAGTTTCTAAACTACCTGAATAAGAGTGAATTACTCCGCGACATTTATATTTATTTAAAGTAGTTAGTGTATCAAGTGTAGCATCTCGTGAATGAATTATAACTGGAATATCATACTCTTCAGCAAGACTAAGTTGAGTCTCTAAAAGTTTAATTTGCTCTTCTTTTTCTTCTTTAGAATAATGATAATCTAATCCTATTTCTCCAATGGCCACTACTTTTTTGTTGATAATATTTTTCTTGATAAAGTCAATATCATTATATTTATAACTTGAAACGTTTTCTGGATGTATACCTAATGCACCAAAAATAGTGGGATAAGTATTTATTACATCAATAACTTCTCTGTTCTCTTCACCAGAGCATCCGCAAGTAATAATTCTTGTGATGCCATTTTTTTTAGCTTCATCTACAACAAGATCTATATTATCATAATAGTCTTTATAAACATGAGAATGACTATCAGTAAACATTATTGAATCCTATTAAATAGATTTTCTGGCTTTTCTAAACCAACATCATATTTTAGATGAACTGCATTTAATGAAGAGAAATCATTACTTTCGAAGTTTAATGATTTTAATATTTTTTTGCTTGTTTCAGGAATAAATGGTTCAAGTAATATAGCACTTACTCTAATATTATCTAGTAAATTATAAATAATGGTTTCTAGTCTTTCTAATTTATTAACATCTTTACTTAATACCCATGGTTCTGTTTCATCAATATATTTATTACATTTTCTTAAGTTTTCAAATATTATTTCTAAGGCTTCGTTAACTTTGTAAGAACTCATTTTTTCATCTACTAAACCTTTTAACGAATTCTTACTATTTATTAAATCTTCATCTATCTCTTCACTTACTTGTTTATTTTCGACTACTCCATCAAAATATTTAATTGCCATTTGAATAGTTCTACTAACTAGATTTCCAAGAACGTTAGCTAAATCTCCATTTGTTCTTAGAATTAAAGCATCTTCCGAAAAATTTCCATCGCTTCCAAAAGGAACCTCTCTTAGTGCAAAGTATCTTACAGCATCTTCACCATATGTATTAATGTACTCTCTTGGGTCTTTATAATTTCCTTTGCTTTTACTTATTTTTCCGCCATCTACAATTAACCAACCATGACCAAATACTTGCTTAGGTAGTGGTAAATCTAAGGCCATAAGTATACAAGGCCAGATTATAGCATGGAATCTTACTATTTCTTTACCAACAAGATGTAAGTCAGCTGGCCAATATTTATTAAATTTATCTAAATTATCGGGGTAGCCTAAACTAGTAATATAATTTGTTAAAGCATCTATCCAAACATATATAACATGATTAGGATCAAAGCTAACAGGTATTCCCCATTTGAAACTAGTTCTAGATACGCATAAATCTTCTAGTCCTGGTTTAATAAAGTTATTTAGCATTTCATTCTTACGTGAAAGCGGCAATAAGAAATTCGGATTTTCTTCATAAAAATCTTCTAATTTCTTTTGATATTTACTTAGTTTAAAGAAGTAAGATTCTTCTTTTACTAGTTCAACTGGTCTACCACAATCAGGACATAGTCCATCTTTAGCTTGAGTTGAAGTCCAGAAAGATTCACATGGTACACAGTAAAGTCCTTCATATTCACTTTTGTAAATATCCCCTTTTTCATAAAGGATATTAAATATTTTTTGTACTCTTTTTTTGTGATCTTCATCAGTTGTTCTTATAAAGTAATCATATGATATTCCTAGTTGTTTCCATAAGTCTTTAGCATTATCAATGATAACGTCAACATATTCTTTTGGAGTAACTCCTTTTTCTTTAGCTTTATTTTCTATTTTTAAACCATGTTCGTCTGTTCCAGTTTGAAAATATACATCATAGCCATCTAATCTTTTGTATCTTGCAATTGCGTCAGCAATTATTGTTGTATAACAATGCCCTATATGAAATTCCGCACTTGGATAATATATAGGAGTTGTTATATAAAATTTTTTATTCATTTTTATCCTTCTTTCTATTAGTACTGCCCATACCACCAGTTCTTATATCACTTACTTCATCTCCACAAGTTAGAAATTTAGTGAATATCCCTTGGATATAAGCATCTCCTTTATTTATTTTAAATATTTCTTTTCCTTCATTTTGAAGTGCTACAAACATGTGACCTTCGTTACTTTCATTATTGTAATAGTCACTTTCTATGATACCTATTTGATTACACATCCGTACGTTATACTTAAAGCCAATACTGCTACGAACTATAAGCATAAGCATTTCATCTTCATTAAATTTAGCTTTATATCCAGTAGGAATTTTAACTATTTCTCCTGGTTTAATCTCATAATCTTTGATAGCAATGAAATCATATCCAGCACTATACTTTGTTTTTCTAACTGGTAATTCATAACTATTGTATAGTTCAATATTATTATCAATACTTTTCTTAAATTCATCAAAACTTATTTTTTCAAAATATCTTTCCATAATTAGCCTCCAATAAAAAAATTCATAAAACAAAGGACGAGTTAATACCCGCGGTACCACCTTATTTTATGAATAGTTCATACACTTATAGATATAACGGTCTTAACCGATTTGACTCCATTAACCATATTCAGTTAAACACAATATTGATTTTCACCAACCATCAACTCTCTATAATTGATTATTAACTTACTCATTAACTTCTTAATCAACTACAGATATATTATCACAAGTTATTTTATTTAGCAAGATGATATTAAATTCCTAAGAATTTTAATGTAATTTAAATAATCATATTTATTATCTTTACTATATAAAATAATCAATCCTAAACTGTCTGATTCATTTATTATAGGTATTATCTTATAATAACCCCCTATTCCCATAAAACTATCTAACTCATTTTTTAAATAACTTTCTCTATTATCTATTAATTTAATTAATTTGTTATCTATCTTTTTATCAAGTTCAAAGTCGTTGCTTGTTGAAAATATAACTTTTTCTCTATCAGTTATTATTAAATCATCATCTATAAATTCTTTTATTATGTTTGAATATTTGTTTATTTTATCTTCATATTTTTCTAATTTTGAATACTTCTTTATAATTATTGAGTCATTGTTTGTGTATATTAGAAGCGGCTCACCATCTCTTATACCTAAATTATTTCTTAATTCTTTAGGCACAACAATTCGCCCTAACTCATCTATTCTTCTTGTAATACCACTATTATTCAAGTAAGTTCACTCCATTCTAATAATAGTGTGTTTAGAAATTAATTTAATATACAAAAAATGTTGATAACCAATAAATTATCAACATTTTTAATTTAACTAAGCTTTAATAAATAGGAATAATGAGATTAAGAAGAATAATATGCCAAGAACAAGTGTTAATCTTGATATAAATAATTCAAGACCACGTTCTTTCATATTTTGGAATAACTCAGCATTTCCCCCTGTTATTATACTTCCATTATCTTGTGCTTTATTACTTTGTAATAAAACTATTGCAATCAATAATATTGATACAACTAATAATACTGTTTGTAACATTATTTACCTTCTTTCTTATTTATAGCATCTTCTAATTCTTCTTTAGTCATTTTAGTATACCCTTTTATTCCTAGTTCTTTAGCTTTTGCTTTTAAATCAGTTTTATCTTCTACTTCAGTAGATAAACCATCTAATTCAATAGTGTCATTTTTAACTATGTATTCAATTTGTTCTTTAGTAATAGTTTCATATTTCATTAATGCACCACTTAGTAAATCTATTAAATGTTTATTTTCTTTAATAATTACTTTAGCATTTTCGTAACACTCGTTAATAATCTTTCTAATTTCTTCATCAATTTCATGAGCAACTTTATCACTAAAGTTCTTTTGTTTACCATAATCTCTACCTAAGAATACACCTTCAGATTTTTCTTCGTATTGAATTGGTCCTAAATCACTCATACCATATTCACATACCATACTTCTTGCAATATTTGTAGCACGTTTTAAGTCATCACTTGCACCAGTAGATATTTCATTTAAGAACATTTCTTCTGATACACGTCCACCAAGTAATCCAGTTATTTGACTAATTAATTCATCTTTAGTTACTACAAGCATTTTTTCTTCTTTTGGAAGCATCATTGTGTAACCACCTGCCATACCTCTAGGTATAATAGTTATTTTATGAACTTCATTAGCATCTTTTAATTTCATTCCAATAACCGCATGTCCTGCTTCATGGATTGAAACTAATTTCTTTTCTTTTTGAGTAATTTCTTTTGTAGTTTTAGCAGGTCCCATTAGAACCCTGTCAGTTGCTTCATCTATTTCGTCCATTGTTATTGCTTCTTTATTTCTTCTTACAGTTAAAAGTGCAGCTTCATTAAGAAGATTTTCTAAGTCAGCTCCACTAAATCCTGGAGTTCTTAAACTAAGATTTTTCAAGTTAACTGATTTATCAATTATTTTATTTCGTGCATGAACGTTTAATATTTCTTCACGAGCTTTAGCATCTGGTAAGTTGATAGTAACTTGTCTATCAAATCTTCCTGGTCTTAATAAAGCAGGATCTAGAACATCTGGCCTATTTGTAGCAGCGATGATTATGATACCTTCATTAGCACCAAAGCCATCCATTTCTGTTAATAATTGATTAAGAGTTTGTTCTCTTTCATCATGACCACCACCAAGTCCTGTACCACGTTGTCTACCAACAGCATCTATTTCATCAATAAATATTAAGCATGGCGCATTTCTTTTAGCTTCCTTAAACATATCTCTTACACGACTAGCACCAACACCAACGAATAACTCTACAAAGTCAGATCCACTTATATAGAAGAATGGAACATCTGCTTCGCCAGCTACTGCTTTTGCGAGTAATGTTTTACCTGTTCCTGGTGGGCCAACTAATAAGACACCTTTAGGAATTCTAGCTCCTAGTTTTTGGAATTTCTTTGGATTTTTTAAGAAATCAATAAGTTCTTCAACTTCTTCTTTTTCTTCAGTTAATCCAGCAACATCCTTAAATTTCTTCTTTTCATCATCACTTGTAAGTCTGGCTCTACTCTTTCCAAAGTCAACTGAACTTTTATTAGATTGAGCAAGTTTTTTAAACAACATATAACCAAATACAATAAGCACTAAGAATGGAACAACATTTATTAAAATATATAAGAATGGGCTTCCAGAAGAATCGCCATTAGTGTCATATTTTTCAATATCATTCTTTTCTATATAATTAATTATATTAGATACTTCTTCACTTACAACTTTAGTTTTAAATGATTCACCTTTCTTACTATCATCTAATTTTCCTTCAACATAGTAAATTGATTCATTACTATTTGGAGTCAATTTAATTTCTGCGACATTATCATTTTTTAATTCTTTTAATAACTCGCCTGTTGAAATAGTTTTAACAACATTACCTTGAAATTGTAATACAATTAAAACAAATATTACTATACCACTAAGAATTACATAGGGCATATAATTTTTTAATTTATCGTTTTGTTTCATTATTCTCCTCCTCATACTTAAGTATTATATCACATAATTCATTAATATTTTTATCAAATTTTGATTTTTTAATACCCGGTATCCAAAGTACGTTATTATCACTATCTGTTACTATTGGATAACTATTTCTTTTGTCTTTATCAATTTTTTCATCAATAAAGATATCTTTAACTTTTTTCTTACCATTCATGTTCTTAACTTCAATATAATCGCCATCTAATTTGTTTCTAACTATAATAGGTAAAGTTATTTCTTTACTGTTTAATCTAAGAATATAATTACTATTAATAGTAGAATCATCTATTTGGGTAATTCTACCATAACATGGAATTATTAAACTATTATTAAAAACTTCATTATAATTTGAATAATTATTTTCTTTTTTTATTTCAAAAGAATTATAACTCTTAATAGCAATATAATTATTATTGAGGTTGATTTTTAAATTAGGTTTATCACTATAAATTATATTTAATATATCAGTAAGATTTTTATCTGTAATATATAATTTATCATAAGCTTGAATTGATTCGATGTATCTTTCAATAAATTTCCTTATAATAAATTTATCTTCTTTTAATAATTTAGATAGATCTATTATATTGGATGTTATAATGTCATTCTTAATATTATCTATATATTTAGTAATATAGTTATCATAATCAATTAATTCTTGTGAAAACTTTAAGAACTTTTTGTGAACCTTATTATCTTCTTTTTTCAAGAATGGTAACACTTGTAACCTGAATCTATTACGTGTATGTACCAAAGCATTATTACTTTCATCTATGGCATACCACATATTTTTATTATTTACGTATTCAAGTATTTCATCTTTAGTTATAGTTAACAGTGGTCTAATATAATGATTATTTTCTCTTTTTAGTCCAATGTATCCTTTTAAGTTACTTCCACGAGTTAAACGCATTAAGATTGTTTCCATTAGGTCATCTCCATGATGAGCTGTCATTATATATTTAGCATTATATTTATTTTTTAAGTCTTCAAAGAAGTTATATCTTTTATCACGAGATTCATCTTCAGTAAATTTATTGTTTTTATAATCAAGAATTGTGTAAAGTTCAAATATGACATCATTGTTTTTGCAGTATTCTTCTACTTTTATTTGTTCATAATCACTAATATCACGATGTTTATGATTAACGTGAGCACATACTAATTTTAAATTATATTCTTTTTTTAAATTTACTAATAAGTCTAGAAGACACATACTGTCGGGGCCACCTGAGCATGCAACAATTATTGTATCGTTGTAGTCAAGTAAATTTTTTAAATAGTTTTTAACTTCGTTCATATTATCTCCCTTTACTTTATATTTTTTAAATTATAAATAAGCATTTCTAATATATCTCCATTTAATATACGTTCAGGATCATTCGATTCATAAAGTGATCTATTGTCTTTAACTAGTTTATAAGGTTCTAAAACATAGCTTCTTATTTGTGATCCAAAATCAATATTTTTGATATTTCCTTTTAGACTTTTAACCTTATCTTCATTCTTAAGTAATTCTAACTCATAAATTTTATTTTTAAGAATTTTCATAGCTTGTTCTTTATTTTTAAGCTGGCTTCTTTCGTTTTGACAAGTGACTACTATTTTAGTAGGTAAATGAGTTATTCTTACCGCAGAGTTAGTGGTATTAACAGATTGTCCCCCCGCACCACTTGAATGATAGACATCTATTTTTAAATCATTATCATTTATTTCAATATCTATATTATCTTTAAATTCTGGTGTTACAGAAACGGACGCAAAAGATGTGTGTCTTCTTTTATTGGAATCAAATGGACTAATTCTTACTAAGCGATGCACACCTGTTTCATATTTTAAATAGGCATAAGCATTCATTCCCATTATTTTTAAAGTTGCTGACTTAATACCTGCTTCTTCTCCAGCTTGTTCTTGAATAATCTCGTAAGAGAAATTATTTTTTTCGCAAAACTTCTTATACATTTCGTATATCATGTTGGCCCAGTCGGTTGCTTCTGTACCACCTGCACCAGGATGTATTTCTAAATAACAATTTAAGTTATCATATTCTCCACTAAAATACAGTTCGTCTTCTAACTTTACTATATTACTGTTTAAATCAATTAATAAAGAATTAATTTCAGTATCAGTTAGTTCACTGCTACTTAGTTCGATGAATTCTATATCAGAAGATAAGCTATCAAATAACTCTACTGTACTTTTAAGTTTATTAAATTCTTGAGTTATTTCTTGAGATTTATTTAGGTTATCCCAGAAACCTTCTTCACTCATAAGAATTCTTAATTCTTCTAATCTTTTCTTTTTATTGGATATGTCAAAGAGACCTCCCAATTAATTCTAATGATTTTTTTACTTCATCTATACTCATAGACATCTCCTTCTTTAGTTAATTATACTATATAAGAAATAAAATAAGCAAGTTAACCTTGCTTACTTCTCAATATAACCACTTGTTTTTTCTGTGTACATATCTTCTGTAATAGACTTGTATCTTTCTCCATCATAATCATCAGTGAAGCCATTGTATGCTTTATATATTTCGCCATTCTCTGTATCATAGACTCTTTCATAGCCTAAAGTGGCATCACTTTGTTTTTGACTCATTATGTCATATGATTTGCTTCTCTTTTCCCATGAGTCCATAATTCCATCAGATATTTCATTACAAATACTTCTTATACTTTGAAAGTTTTTCATAACTGCATCTTGTTCTTTATTGTAATTATTTAGAAATGTATCAGTAAATTCTAATGATGCAAATATGGAACTTAAAGTTTCTTCCCAGTTGATTAATTCATCTTTAGGAGCAGTTATAAATATGGCATCATATACACTTAGAAAATAAATATCTATCTTTTTACCTGACATGATGTTTTCATTAACGTAGTAAGGACCTGCATCATATACGTATGCAGTAAATATTCCTTCAGCTTCTTTATTATTAGCATCTTTAAATGATGCACGAAGCACATCGCCACCAAGCATACTAGTACCCATGTTCTCAATTACAGTAAAATCAGTTAGAACTGGAAAAGTGAATTTTTCAGTATTATTCATTTCACCAAATTCATTAAATATTTTGTAGAAGCCTTCAGTATCTTTGCTGGCTATTACTGAAGTTTTAGCAAACAAATCATTTGGATAATATTTTTGTTGAAATTTTTTAGCGTCTTCTGATTTATTATAACCTTCACTTTTTAAATTAATAAAGAATTGATATGTTGGATTTTCTGGGTTATATGCTCTTATTGTGTAGTGAATATAGTCGCCAAGAACATCTACTTTCCAGCCAGTTGGTATTTTCATTTTAAATAAATCGTTTGAATAATCTTCTAATGAAATTTTACTCACATCATTTTTTACTATTTTAACTTCTCCATTTTTTGTTGAAATTTTATCCTTATTATTATTCTTTGGTTTAGAATAGATGGATACCCCAACTAGAGCAAGAATTATTAAACCGATTATAACAAATTTTTTGTTTTCCTTTATAAATTTCATATTTACTAGTCCCTTCTTAAATATGATAATACAATTATCATTAATTAGCAATTTACTTGCCATTTAAAACATTGAGTATTTTGGCAATAATTTTATATATGGTTATTTTCTTTTAATACTTCTTATAATACTTGCAGTTACTAAGCCTATCATTGCAAGTAAAAACCAAGAATATAAGTATTAAATATTAAATCTATTGAGTTACCAATTACAAATCCCCCTATAATTAATCATTCGGTTATATCATCATTTTCTTCCTTTTCAATACCGATGATATTATCTACTGAAAAATTTAGAGTTATTGCTAGATCCTTTAAGCTATTAAAGTCTGGTGTTGTTTCACCAGTTTCCCATTTAGAAACTGTTTGTCTAGCTACATTTAATTTTTCTGCTAATTCTTCTTGAGTTAAATTATTCTCTTTCCTTTTTTTAATTATTACTTCATTTAAATTCATATTTATCTCCTGCACCTAAATTACATATAAAAGAGTATTTTAAAACCACCATTTTTAGGTGGAATTTAAGCACTTTTTCGTAATATTTGTTGAAAACTTATAAAGTATCAACATTTTTTATTTGTAAAATTTGATAATCTTCAGGAATAATTATGTTAGAAATATTTAATTCTTTTAATTGTTGTCTTGTTACATCTTCTAAATGACTAACTATAAATGTACAATCTTGATATTTTGATGAGAGATATTTAAGATTATCTATTCCTTGGTGTTTTGTATTGCCTTCTAAAAACATGCAATCGCAAAATAAATAACTACATTTTTGAGCCATTTGTTCTACACTTTCACATAATGATGTATCACCAGTGAATCCAACATATATATCATCTTTTTTTAATATATACCCATAAGCTGGTTTCATTCTACCATGATTAACTAGTATTTTTTCTACTTGATAATCTTTTATAGTAAACTTATCATAATTATTAAATGTTATATTTAATTCATTACATACTTCTTGATATGAATTTGGAAAAGCAAGATCTCCTATTAAATTAATTTTATCGATTCCTTCTTTCAAACAATAAATAATAACATTTTTATTTTCTGATTTAGATTTATTTAACATATAAAATGGTAAATCGAAATAATGATCTCCATGAAAATGGGTGATTAATATATGATTAATTGTATTAGGTTTTATACCCTGCCTATATAAATATTTGCATGCCCCATTTGGAAAATCTACCATTATATCTTCATCAATAAGATAACAAGCACTGTTATATTTTGTCCACATACTTCCTGAACCAATTATTTGAATTTTCATCTTTATCCTCCTATTATAAATAAATTTGACTATTAATTGCATTTTTTTATATATTCTATTTTACCATTTTTCTTATTTATTAACAATGCAAAAAGAGTCTTTTACAACTCTTTCTAAACTATATTTTTCTTGCTTTAATAAGACTATAATCATCTCTTTCCACATCATGTGAGCTTATTTCATTAAACCCGGCATTTTTCAGCACTTCCATTTCATGCTCAATTGTAAGTGGTGTATCTATATGTTTATGGTTTTCTATATTATTTTTTAATTCAAATAATTGTTTAGCTTCTATTTCTTGTGTTAAAGCCATTTTATCGCAATTAATAAATTGACCGTTTTCTTTTAAACATTCATAAATTTTTTTGTACAGTTTTAATTTTTCATCTTTTGTGAAATGATGAAGAGCAGAAGTTGATATAACAGCATCGTAATTATTTCCAAATTCAACCTCAAAGAAATCTCCATGTATGGTAGTTACATGATCTGCAAAACTTCTTTTCTTTAATTTCTCAAGCATATTTTCAGTAATATCTATAACTGTAACATTGGCACTTGGAAATATTTCAAATACATAAATTAATTCCAAACCTGTCCCTGCCCCTAAATCCAATATTTTTTTAGTATCCTTGTCTAAACTATCTCCTAATGTTCTTTTGATTTTTAGGTAACTTGAATGTACATCATCATAAGAATCTATTTTTTCATTAAAAAATATTCTTTGTTTTTGATTTCTATCATGTAAATTCATAATTGTATCCTCCTTAAATTTATTTCGATGTTATTTTTGATTAAATCCTTTATTTCATTATCTGTTAATTTGATACTTTTTACACATAATTGTGTTGCAATACCATGAGTATAAAATCTTACTTCGCGATATATTTTTTGAGCATCTTCTAATGTTATTTTATACTGAGTTACCATTGATTTTATGGTTGGTATGTTTCTATCAGTATTTAAGACCTCATCTATTGTTCTAGAACCAGCTAAATCCGTCATGAATAATGTAAAAAATATATTAGGCTCTTTTTTCGCATAGAAAGCATATGCATAACTTATAGTATAAAAATAATCATTTATATCTATATATTTATCTATAAATGATGAATAATCTTTTCTTAAATGCAATTGTAAGTCTTCTTTATACATATCAAAATTGATATAGTTTTTAAATATTGGTTGTGTAGAACATCCTATATATTTAGCAAGTTCCCTAACCGTAAGTTTAGAATAACTATATTTTTTTATAAACTCTACACTTTTCTTTAATATATCATCTTTAGAATACTTAATTGTTCTTGCCATACTTACCTCCACACAAATGCATTAAATAACATTTGTTATTTAATAGTATAGCACATTATTGCTTTTTGTCAATATAAAATAACGGTTGTTATTTATTTTTGGCTATGTAACTAAAAAATATTATTTTATTAAATTGTTAATTATGATTCTCTTATTATCATAGTCTACTGTTGCTTCAGCATTATATGGTATTATACATCTAGGAATTGAATGTCCAAAATTAACATTATATAAAACTGGTGTATTTATATCAGAAAATACTTTCTTATAAACCTGCTTATATTCTTCATAATAGATTTCATCTATGGGTTTACCAACTATTATACCTTTTACACTCTCCAAAATTTTATTATTTTTAAAATAGTTTAACACTAATTCTAATTTCTTAGGATGCATTTTTTCTTCAGATGTTTCTATAAACAAGATTTTTTCTTTCCATTCATCTACAGTAGGTAAAATATTATATCTAGTATATATTTCATTTTCATCGCCATATCTTTCACTTGTATATATATCATATAAACTATCCAGACATCCGCCATATAGTTTTCCAGTTACTATTCCTTTACCATTTAAAACTTCAAATCCATGTTGTTCTTGTTGAGATTTTCTTGGTTTTCCTATTTCTTCAATTCCGTAGCTTTCTCTATCATAATACCAAATCGGACTTGATACTATTTCATAGCTCGATTCATTTGTAAACAATTTTTCAAAATAATATTTTGTATATGGCAGCATTTCTTTATCTAATTCTGCAAAGTCAACTAATAAACAAGGGCCATAATAAGTAGATAATCCTAACTTGTTTAACATTAAGTGATTATTTGTTGTGTCTGAGTATCCTAAAAATATTTTTGAATTCTTTTTTACGGCATTTATGAATTCTTCATCTTCCATTAAATATGGAATTGTTTTATATGTATCATCTCCACCAATCGCGCAAATAATTGCTTTTATACTATCATCCATAAATGCTTGTTTTAAGTCACTTGCTCTTAATTCCGGATGTATTTTTAAATAGTCAATACCCTTCAGCGCATTTGGCATTATAATGGGTATTAATTCAAATTCTTCTAGTCTTTTAATTGCAAGATCAAGTTCATGTTTACAAAAAGGCATTCCTAATAAACCTCTTGATAAACTAACTATAGCAACTTTATCTCCCTTATTTAATTTTAATGGTTTCATCATTATTATCAACTCCTGAATTTATTTTAACTTCTATTAGACATTATGTTTACCCATTCCCCTTTAAAACAATTTATTAATTTTTTGATTTCTATATAGTCTTCTATTTTACCAGAATTATTTTTTAAAGATCTATATAATTCATCTACTACTGGTTTATACATATTTAGTTCTTCTGGAAATTTATTACCATTATTAAATTCTTCAAAAAACAATTCTTCCCATATAGAATAACGTCCTAAATAAAACATTAAATTATATATAATATATTCCATATCTGAACCTTCATTATTTAAAATATCTACTAGTTCTTTGTTTTTAATTGGTAACTCATTTTTCTTTATATTTTCTAATTCTTCATCTTTATAAAGATTTGTGCCATGCAATAATTTACAATACTCAAAATAAGATATTTTTTTAGCATTAAATTCTGACCAATTCATAAATCCATATTGACTATCTCTATTCTTTGAAGAAACATATAATCCGTTGCAATAATTTTTATAATAAAAATAATAATCCTTTGCATGGATCAATTCATGAAAAATTGTACAAATTACTTCAGCATTATTAGACTTTATATCTTTAACTCCATCATAATTTATTAAAATTATAGTTTCTTCATCAATACTATTTGGGACACAAGTAATCCCATTATAATCAATCGGACTAATGTAATCAAACCTTTTATTAAATTTATTCAATTGATGCTTATACTCTTTTTCCATATCATCAGTAATTATGATTTTAATATTTATTTCTTTTGGGATTTTATATTTTTTCATAAAAGATTTAATAATATCATTTTCTAAAAGCTTATTATCAATTATCATAATATGTCTCCTTAATTTTTTATCTCTTTGATTTCATATTTTTATACAATTTTATTATATCAATTTTTGCTTTTTTATCCAATGTGCAATTTATTTATTTTCAATTTGCTTTGTTATTGCAGGTCTTTTAACCTCAAATAGTGTTGCTAGTGCTTCTGCATTTAGCCACACATTTTCGTTTTCTAATATTACTCCTCCTTTTCAAAATACCTTTAGTTAATTTATAATAGTTATTATACTATTTTTCACATTACTAAACAATCAAATTACTCGAATTCAAATAAATTTAAGTATTTATTCTAAAATAAAATTGGAATTCTTGAATATAATAAATTGAATATAATAAAATTAACAATAAATATTTTTAATAGTATATTATTTATTAATTCATTATTCATTATTCATCTTTTGTCTCCTATCCATTAATAATTGATTGATTTAAATTTCGACATAGTCATTAAAAAAGATGTCAACAAATTATTTTTTGTTCACACCTTATTATTCTATGGACAAGTTATAAACTTGACCTATCTAACTTTCCATTTAACTTAAATATTTACTTGCTTATGCTACTTCCCACAGCATTGTTTATACTTGAGTCCGGAACCGCAAGGGCACTTTTGATTACGACCGACTTTGTCTGATTTCTTAGGTTTAGCTTTAACTTTTTCTTTACCATCATTAGCGTTTCCCTTTAAAGTTTGAACTCTTTCAGTATTTTGTCTTACTTCAGCTCTTAAAAGAAATTGACATATACTATCTTCAACGTTATCAAGCATATTTTCAAACATATCAAATCCTTCTAATGTATAAGATTGAATTGGATTAGTTTGACCATAACCACGTAAGCCGATACCTTCCTTTAAATGTTCCATTTGATTCATATGTTCAACCCAGTTTGAATCTATTATTCTTAAAGATATTGCTTTTTCAAATTCGTTCATGACTGGAGTTTCAATCATTTTATCTTCATAATCTTTCTTAACTACATCATATAAATAATCTCTAATTTCACTATCTTTTTTACCTTTAATATCATCCATAGTTATATTTTTACTTTTTATATAATTTGTATTGATAAATTCTAGAATTTCTTCTTTATCATTATCTGATAGTTTATCATTTGTAGTTAAATGTTTTTCTAATAAATTAGTAATACTATTTTTAAATGTATCTAAGATAACGTCATGAATTGATTCTTTATCTAAGATTGTATTTCTCTTTTCATAGATTATTTCTCTTTGTTCATTTAGAACATTGTCATAATCAAGTAATGTTTTACGGGTATCATAGTTATTTCCTTCAACTTTCTTTTGAGCAGTTTCGATACTTCTAGTTAAAGTTTTACTTCTAATTGCTTGTGAACCATCGATTCCCATACTTTGAAGCATATTTTTAATTCTGTCTGTACCAAATCTTTTCATTAAATCATCTTCAAATGATACAAAGAATTGGCTTTTACCTGGATCACCTTGACGACCAGCACGACCACGTAATTGGTTATCAATACGACGTGATTCATGTCTTTCTGTACCAATAACACATAATCCACCTAGTTCTTTAACACCTTCGCCTAATTTAATATCAGTACCACGACCTGCCATATTTGTTGCTAATGTAATCGCGTTCTTTTCACCAGCTTTAGCAATTATTTCTGCTTCTCTTTCATGGTTTTTAGCATTTAATATTTCATGTTTAAGTCCAGCTTTCTTTAATAATGAACTTAAATACTCATTAGCTTCAACTGATATAGTACCAATTAAGATTGGTTCTCCAGTTTTATGTACTTCTTCAATATATTTTATAATTGCTTCATATTTACCTTTGCTTGTTGCATAAACTAAATCAGCATAGTCTTCTCTTATAACTGGTTTGTTTGTAGGTATTTGAATTACATACATGTTGTAGATATTTCTAAATTCTTCTTCTTCAGTTTTAGCAGTACCTGTCATACCAGAAAGCTTTTTATACATTCTAAATAAATTTTGGAATGTGATGGTTGCTACTGTACGAGTTTCTTCGTTTATAGTAACTCCCTCTTTAGCTTCAATTGCTTGATGTAAACCATCAGAGAATTGTCTACCATGCATAAGTCTACCAGTAAATTGATCTACTATAATTACTTCATCATTGTCTACGACATAATCTACGTCTTTTTTAAAACCATAGTTAGCTTTTAAAGATTGGTTAATAAAATGAACTAATTGAGTGTTATTTAAATCGTATAGATTGTTAAGATTAAAGGCACGTTCCATTTTTTTATTACCTTCATCTGTTAAAGATACGCTTTTTGTTTTTAAATCAATTGTATAGTCTACTTCTTCTTTTAGTTTTTTTACAGCTCTGTCGGCATCTATATATAGTTTACGTGAATTTAATTGCCCACCACTAATTATTAATGGTGTTCTTGCTTCATCGATAAGAATTGAATCTACTTCATCTATAATACAGTAATTAAGTGGTCTTTGAACTCTATCTTCACGTCTTACTACCATGTTATCTCTTAGGTAGTCAAAGCCTATTTCATTATTAGTTGAATAAAGAATATCTTGGTTATATGCATTTCTTTTTTCTTGTGGAGATAACTCTCTTAAGTTAACACCTACAGTAACACCTAACAAATCATATACTGGCTTCATCCATTCAGCATTTCTTGAAGATAAGTATTCGTTTGTTGTAACAACATGCACACCTTCTCCAGTTAAAGCATTTAGATAGGCTGGTAAAATAGTAGTTAATGTTTTACCTTCTCCTGTTTTCATTTCTGCTATATTACCAAAATGAATTGCTAATCCACCAAGTAATTGAACGTAGTATGCTTTTTCTCCAATTGTACGATAAGCAGCTTCACGAGCAAGAGCAAATGCCGGGATGATTAAATTATCTAATTCTTCTCCAGATTTTAATCTTTCTTTAAACTCTTCAGTCTTAATTTTAAAATCTTCATCTTTTAGTTTAGACATTTCTTCATCTAATTCAATTATTTGATCTGCTAATTTTTCAAACTTTTTTAATTCTTTATATTCACTATCTATTAATTTTCTTAATATTCCCATATTAACACCTCGTAATAATTATTATAGCATTTTTAATAAAAAAAAGGAATTAAATCCTTTATTTTATGTTAATAATTCCGTATTTATTGTCTTTTCTCTTATATATTACTGATGTACATTCTTCATCGATGTTCTTAAAGATAAAGAAATCATGATTTAAAAGTTTCATTTGTAGTAAAGCTTCTTCTTCATCCATAGGTTTATTTTCTACATTTTTTCTTTTTACAATTTCTTCTTCATCTTCTTCTGGTTCTTCAATAAAATCAAGAATCATTTCTAAGTTATTAACATTTTTATATTTGCTTTTAATCTTATTTTTATTTTTTCTAATTTGACTCTCTAACTTATCTAAAGCTAAATCAGTAGCAGCATATAAATCCTTATGAGATTCTTCTGCTCTTATTATTAATTTGTTTACTGGAATAGTAACTTCTATATAGTCTAAATTATTTTTACTTCTGATAATAACTTTTGCTTCAATATTATCAGGATCATTAAAATACTTATTTAAATGATTTATTTTTTCATCTATATAATCATTAATAGCTTTAGTTACTTCTAGTTTATCTCCTCTAATATTAATTTTCATTATATCACTCTCCTATAATCATTATAACTCAATTTAAGAAAAAAAACTATTAGCAAATAGTCTTTTGTTCTTCAATAACATCAACTGCTTGTAAACCTTTAGCTGTCTCCACTAGATTAAAATTTACATATGAGCCTTCATTCAAAGTTTTATAACCATTTTTTACAATTGCTGAATAATGAACGAATATATCTTCTAAATCATTATATTCAATAAATCCGTAACCCTTTTCGTTATTAAACCATTTTACCTTGCCATGCATAATTCCCACCTCTTTTCTCTAAATTAAGATTATCAAACTAATAAGATAATTGCAAGAAAAAAAGTTCGCCTTTTTTCGACAAAAATGTTTAAATTATATCGATTTAATTCGTATTTATCGTAAGTCTGAATTTTGCTTTTTAATAAAAAAATTTTCATTTCCTTCAAAAATATAATAATTTATTTTATGTTTTTCAAACAAATCAATAATTTCTTTTTTATATAAACCGTATAAATAATAATTCTTAGTTTTATCTTTCAATAATAATTCAAGGTCTTTTATGTTATAGCATTCACTTTCAGTTTTATTAAAAATTGTTTTAGTAATATAAAAATAATCTTTGTTAATATTTATGCTTATATTTCTTTTAGATAAATTATAAAATGAGATTTCACTTTTAAATACAACAATATTATAATTTAGATTGGTAAATATTTCTTTGTAAAGATACTTATAAGCATTATTAAAGTTTGGTGGAGTAATTATTATAATTTTATCATTAAACAATCCTTGTTTAATATTATTATCCTTTAAAACTTTTTTAAAACTTTTAGTAAATTTTTTAATATCTATTATTAATCCTTTTTCAAGTGTTTTAGAATATGGCAAAAACTTGATTAGTTTATTTTCTTTTTTATTATAATAATTAATATAATCATTTAAATATAATATATTATACATAGTATTCTCCTTAAAAAAACTCTACTTATATAATGGTAGAGTTTTTAACTAATTATTCAAAATCTGATATTTTACTATCTATTAGTTTTTCCGGATTAATTGTTTCACCCTTATAGTTGACTTCGAATAAGAATGAATTGTTTCCTTTAGAAATATTATTTTCTTTGCTATTACCAATTACAGTACCACTTGTAACTTCATCATTGGCTTTTACTAATATATTAGTTAGTCCATAATAATAAGTTTTTAAGTTAGTATTATGTTCAATAACTACGTAAGAGCCCATTATTTCATCTTCTTTAACTTCTAATACTTTACCATTTGATACACTTTTTATTTCAAATTCTTTATCGCTTGTATAAAGTATTCCAGTATTAGGTAGATAGGTATTTTCATAGTAGATTAAACTATTTTCTTGTCTAGTTTGATCATCTTCTTTTGAATAGAAATTAATACCTATATTTACTATCGTAGTGTCCACTGGAGAAATAAAAGTAGTATTAGACTGTTCATCTGTTTCAACTACTGGAACAGTTGGATCTTTAATTATATCTGTTGAGAAGTTGTAACCACCCGTTTTTTTAACTCCACCACTCATAAAGACAATTCCAAGGAATATAGTAATTGTTATAAGAAGATATGTTGTTGGTAATACGAAAGCTTTTAATTTTCTTTTTTTCATTTTTCACCGTCCTAGTAAAAGTATTGACGGATTTAAAAATAATATACTTTATATTTTATCTATTTGAATATTTTTGTAATAATAATGGAGAATATCTTCGTATGTATAACCAGAATTGGCCATTCCATTAGCGCCATACTGGCTCATACCAACTCCATGGCCATATCCCCTAGTAGTAATAATAATATTGTTACTTATATTAATATTAAAATCGGTAGACCTTAAGTTAAGTAATTTTCTAATTTCTGTTCCTTTAAAACTAATGTTATTTATTGTTATAGTTATAACTCGATTAGTGGTTGATCTATTTATATTGTTAATAACTATATTTTGGCTAGGTAAATTTAACTTAGTACAAAATTCTTCTTTAGTTAAAGTAATAGTCTTTTCAAAGTTATTTAAACTACTATTATCATACTCTACTTTAACACTATCTAAATAATCTCTGTCTTGATTAAATACTAGACTAGATTTTTCAGTATAACCGTTACTCATGGCAAAGTAGTAAGATTCAATTACTTGATTATTGTACTTCATTACTAAATCTTTAGTATCTGTAACTGCTTTATAAATTTTTGTATAATATAAATCATAATTATCTTTCCAAATAGAACGCATTTCTTCTTTAGTTATATAACCTTGGTTAGATACACTTGCAATTATGTCATAATCATTATTTTGACCCATTTTGTATACTGCATATGTCCTTGCAGCGATAGCTTGGGCTTTTAGAGCTTCAATATTAAAAGAAGCAGGCATTTCAGCCGCTACTACACCAATTATATATTCTTCTAATTTTAGAGAGTTAATGTTATTATCTTTCTTTACTTTTATAGTTTTATCTTCAAAAAAAGTAGTACCATGAGTTGTACTACTTATATTAATATAAATTACTCCCAACAATACTACTAAAAATAATAATATCTTGTTCATAATATTCTCCTTTAAAATAAATTATCTAAATTTGTAAAATCAATAATAAAATTTGTGACTAGATAAGCTAGTGACATACTTAGAAGCATTAACAGAATCCTTGTTTCCCATATTTTGTTAGCTTTTATAAATTTTTCATAGTTAATCGCGGATACTCCAAAAATACTTAAAAATGTTAAAATAATATATAAAAATATTTTATAATTCATTATATTCACCATTTTCATAATTTATTATTTTATTTATTCTATTTATATGCTTTTCTTCAAATGGATTAGGAGTTTTAATAAATGCTTCAATCATAGATATTATTAAATCATTACCTAGGTTTGCACCAATACATATTACATTGCAACCATTATGTGACTTACATTTAATAGCGTCATCTGTATTTACTATTCTTGCAGCACGTATGCCTTTAACTTTATTCGCAGCAATTGACATACCAATTCCATTTCCACATATTAGTACTCCAAGAGACTCTTTATTTTCAACTACTTTTTTACATAGACTAAATGCATAATCCGGATAGTCATCCTTTTCTTTATTAACTCCTATTCTTTCAATATCGTTATGTGTTTCTTCTAAATAATTTATAATTATAGGTAAAGTATCTACTCCCCTATGGTCACATGCAATATATATCTTCATTGTATCACCATTTTGATTATATCATGAATTAAAAAAGAACAGAAGATTAATCTGCTCTTTAGTCTTATTTATTAAGTCCGTATTTTTTATTAAACTTTTCAATATTACCAGTCTTTTTAACTTTTCCTTGAGCTCCTGTATAGAATGGATGACATTCACTACAAACTTCAACATTAATTTCATCTTTAACAGATTTTGTTACAAATGAAGCACCACAAGCACAAGTTACTTTAGTATCTTTTAATTCTGGATGTAAATTTGCTTTCATAATAAATCTCCTTTCGCCATACAATTTAAATTGCATAGAAACTTTCGTTCTTAAGTATTATAACATATTTTTTTAATTAAACAACCAGTTTTTGATAATTAATTTAAAGAGTGCTTTAACATTTGATAGATTTTATAGTGAGCATTATAATCAAAGTAATAGGAATTATCTTTTAGAAAATAACTTTTATCTTTAAGAAGTTCACTAATATTAATGTATTTTGAATTATATTTTTTAGCAATGTCTTTCAATTGAGAATTAATTAAAATTATGTCACTCTCCTTTAAATTATTAGCTCTATATAATCCTAGTATTATGACTTCTTTATCATTTAGCTTTCTTATCAAATATAAAAGATTATCATAACTATTTAAAAAATCTTTAATATAGTCTTGATCTAACTTATCTGTAACACTGAACTTTGCAAGTTCATCCATACCAATGGCTATTGTAATTATATTAGAGTTATGAATTAATTGCTCAATATATTTACCTTTTATTTGATTATTATTTTTAATATCATCAATAAGTTCTTTTAGTTTATAATTTTTTTTAGAAAAATCATCATTGTAGTTTTTTATTTTCTTATATTGTTCTTCATTAAAATAGTCATTATAACTATTGCCATCTATTAAATAAGCGTTTTCTCCACTAGCTATTCCGTCTCCTAAGGCAAGATAATTTAGATTCTTTGGTATTGTATAATAATAAATAATTATGGTTAAAATGAATCCAATCAATAATATTAATATTACCTTATATAATCTTCTCATAAATACCCCCAAAAAGAAAATAGAGATTTCTCTCTATATTATATTTCTTCTAAAGATATTTTAGCACCACAGTCAGACAGTTTATGAATAATCTTTTCATAACCTCTTAGAATGTAATCTATATCGCTGATTGTTGTTGTGCCACTGGCGATTAATCCTGCAATAATTAAAGATGCTCCTCCTCTTAAATCAGTAGCGTTAATATCTGTACCTACTAGGTCTGTCTTTCCTTTAATAACTGCACTAAGACCATTAACTGTAATATCTGCACCCATTTTCTTTAAACATGGCATGTGACCCATTCTATTTTCCCAAATGGTTTCTTCAAATAATGATACACCTTCTGCTTGTGTAAGTAAAACGCTCATTGGTTGACCTAAGTCCGTTGGAAATCCAGGATATACTAAAGTTTTTACATTAATAGCTTTTAAATTATCACTTTTATTTAGAATAATTGAATCATTGTCTAGTCTATAATTTACTCCCATTTCATCAAACTTCAATAATAATGCTTGATTATGTTCAGGAATAAAATCATTTACTTTAAAATCATTACCTAGTAATGCACCCATTATTGCATAAGTACCAGCTTCAATACGATCTGGAATAATTCTAAATTCAGTACCTTTTAATAATTCTGTACTACCTGTAATTGTTATTACATCAGTCCCTGCTCCAGTTATATTAGCACCCATACTATTTAAAAACTCTGCAATATTTATAATTTCAACTTCTTTAGCAGCATTATGAATAGTTGTGATACCTTTAGCATAAACAGCCGCAAACATTATGTTAATTGTTGCTCCTACTGATGCAAAATCTAAGTATATAGAGTTACCTTTCAATTCTTTAGCATCTAATATATATTTATGTTTTGTCTTACGCAATGTTGCTCCTAGTCTTTTAAAACCATCTAAATGCATATCAATTGGTCTTGTGCCAATATTACATCCACCTGGGAAAAATATTTCAACGTGTTTGAATCTACCTAATAAAACACCCATAAAATAATATGATGCACGTAACTTTACACTTAAATCGTTAGGAATCAAATTGTTAGTTAATTTAGTTGTATCAATGGTAACTTTACTACCATTTTCAACTATATCACAATTTAAAACTTTAATAATATCGAATAAAGCATCACGATCTGTAATATTTGGGACATTATCAATATTAATAATTCCATCTGCAAGTAACGCTGCGGGGAGTATTGCAACTGCACTATTTTTAGCACCTGAAATACTTACAGAGCCACTTAAAGGATAACCGCCTTCAATTACGATATGTTTCATATATATACCTTCTTTACTACTAAGCAATATGCCTATTATTATTTATGATTTTTTTTATAAATTGTTCCTTAATAAAAAAGTTCGAAAACTCAAGTTCCAAACATAATATAACTTTTTATTTTAGTTTTGTCAAGAAAAATGTTAATAACTAGTTAGTTATTAACATTGATAATAAGGGCATATAATATCATGAGTTAAATATAAAGAAAGAATATAATAAATGGAAGAAAGAAATAATATATTAATGAATATTCCAATAAATATAAGCACTTTATTCATTATTAATATCCAATATAACGTCGCATTTACTATTATTAGGAGCATCTATTAATATATTTCTACCTTCTATAGAAATTGTACTACTTACATCTTCTCTATTGAGTCGGCATTTACTTTTAGAATTAATCATATATTTCTTGGTTTCATCTAACTCTGTAACTAATTCAAGTACTCCATTATTATTTAAATAAACTAAAGCATCTATATTAGATTCTAATTTTTTAAAATATATTTGACATTTATCTAGAGTAGATGAAGTTAAATATAATTTTCTGCTTTTTTCATCATATGTTATATTACTTCCATTCGCACAATTTGCACTACTATATGAATAACCATATAATGGTATAACATCACTCTCTATATATTCGTTAGAATTAACACTTTTTTCTACCATAATAGTCATAACTAAGTCAGCGTCTCTTTCTAAGTCAAAGTAAGCATAACATTCATCTTTTTTTGTAGAATTAATCTTCATAGCATGCGTTTTTTCATCATAATTGATGATTGATCCATTTTTACAAATAGAACTCTTATATACATAACCATTATCAGGAATAGATGATACTATTTTGTAGTATTTTTCTCCATTTCTAGTACCATTTTCAATATTAATCAAAAGAGAAATATCACTATTTTTAGAGAGAAAATTACCAACTTTACTACTTATATACTTGAAACTATATTTATCATAATAAAATGCATATGATTGATAAGATATTAGAACAAATAAACAAATAATTATTAAAAATAAATCTATATTAAGATAATTACGATAATTATCTTTAGTAATTATTTTCTTCATATGTCACCTTCTATATAAATTATGAAGATTTAATAAAATATTTATTCATAAAAACAATTAATAATTAGTAATAGTAGTATAATTATGCCTATAAATCTAGCATACATACCAAAATACTTAGTACTTATTTTAGATATTAGTAATCCAAGAAATGTTATACATCCGGCTAAAAGTGAAAATATTAATGAAGATATAATAATATTTGATGATATTAATGATAAACCTACTCCTGTTATAAAGCTATCTATACTAACTGTAAGTGCTAAAACTGATAGTTCCCACTTATTATTTATGAATATGTCTTTTTCGCTTTTAATATCAATTAACATTTGAATAAACAAAAATATTAATACTATACCTAATAGATAATTAGGATTTATAGATAAATTGTATAATAGATTATTACCAATTATACTTCCTAGCAAAGGAAGAATAAAATGAAGTATGCCTACTAAAAACGAAAAAAATATTATAGTTTTTTTAAGCATATATGAACCAATTGATATCGATAGAGCAAAAGCATCCATTGATAAAGCAATACCTATAAATATTATAGTTAGATAGCTTTGCATTTAATCACCTAAGAAATTATATTATTTATTTGTTAGTTTTATTAATTAAATCATATACAAAAAAGCGATAATCTTTATCAGATAGGTTTGTTTGTTCATCAAGCATACATAATGGTGGAAATAAAACACACCACCAGTTTTTGCCTACAGCGTTACCCAAGCTTATAACTAAAGATTCATAATTTCCTTCAGTATAATTTACTCCTTTATATTCTTTTGTTGGGAAATAATTATTTCCATAAGTTATATCATATCTAACATTGTATTTATCTACTATTTTTTTTATAGAATTTATATTATCATTTATTCTATTTCTAGCTTCATCTATGGTTTCAGCCCCTTTTAAAAGAGTAAATAATTCTTTTTCTACATCATTTTTGATCGTAAGTTTTAATTCTTGATCTTCCATTGAATCACTATTAGCAATAATTCTAAATCTAATAGCATCTTTAGGAATTAGAATATTTTCTTTTTCATTAACTATTACTGAAATACTTACTAATAAAAATAAAATAACTATAATTTTTTTCATAATGTCACCCAAGTAAATTATGATTAATTATAGTTAATATTATTCAAAATTTGTTATAAATAAATATCTATCTTTATTATTAAGATCTTTTTCTATCCAAATATTTGCTTTAGGAAATGAAACTTTAGCATAGTCTAGTAAACTTATTCCTTCAGTTTCACCTATTTCAAAAGCTAAAAAATATTTGTCACTTAAATATTTTTTATATCTATTAAATATAGCTTTATAAAAATATAATCCATTATCTATAGCATACAACGCAAGTGATGGTTCATAGTAAGTTTTAGGGTCTACATCTTCATTAAAACTTACGTATGGTGGATTAGAAATTATAACATCATATTTTTTATTAGGAACAAATTTTTCTAAATCTGACTTAAAAAAATTTACATTCACTTTATTATGTAGAGCATTTTTTTTAGCTATCCTTAAGGCTTTTTTGCTTATATCTAAGGCATCTACAGTAATATTTAATTCTGAAGCTATGCTTATAGCAATACATCCGCTTCCTGTACATAAATCTAGAATATTTGGATTAGTTATATTATATTTTTTTATATATTTTAGTGTCTTTTCTACTAAATATTCAGTTTCAAAACGAGGAATTAAAACATTCTTATTAACAAAAATAATATTATTAATAAATTCTACATTTCCAATAATATATTGAACTGGATACCCTTGATTAAGTAATTTAAATGATTTTTTCCACTTAGATTCATCAACATACTTTCTTAGTAGATCATAATCATTCATTAATACTTTTAACTCCTGCTAATTTAAGACGTAAATCTTCAGTTATTAAAGCCTCTATAATAGGCGCTAAATTACCGTTCATAACACGATCAAGTTCCATAATAGAAAAGTTTATACGATGGTCAGTCACTCTATTTTGAGGATAGTTATAAGTTCTTATTTTTTCACTTCTATCTCCAGAACCAATCTTAGTTTTTCTTTCTCTTCCTAGTTCTTTTTCTTGTTGTTCCATTAGCATATCGTTCATTCTAATTCTTAATAATTTCATAGCATTTTCTTTATTTTTTAACTGGCTACGTTCAGTTTGACAAGTCACAACAAGCCCTGTAGGAACATGAGTAATACGTACTGCCGAATTAGATGTGTTAACAGATTGGCCACCTGCACCACTTGAATGATAAACATCTATTTTTAAATCACTATCTTTAATTTCTATATTAACATCTTCTACTTCTGGCATGACTAGAACCGTAGCTGTAGACGTATGAACTCTACCTTGAGTTTCTGTTACCGGAACTCTTTGAACACGATGAGAACCACTTTCATACTTTAATTTTGAGTAAACATTGTCACCTTTTATCATTAATTCAACTTGAGAAAATCCTCCACTCGTTCCAGGTATTTCGTTAATTACTTCTATTTTCCAACCCATTTTTTCAGCATAATAAGTGTACATTCTATATAGATCTCCAGCAAATATATTTGCTTCATCTCCACCAGCTGCACCACGAATTTCAATAATTACATTTTTTCCATCATTTTCATCCTTTGGGACAAGTAATACTTCCAGTTTATTATTTAATTCTTTTTCTTTTTCTTCTAAAGTTTCTAGTTCAATTTGAGCCATTTCGCCTAAATCTTTATCATTTAATAACTCTTTATTACTTTTAATTTCTTCTTTTACTTTTTTATATTCTTCATAAGTAGTTACTATTTCTTCTAAGTCACTTTGTTCTTTTGATAATTTTTTTAACTTATTGTAATCATTTAATACTTCAGGTTTTACTAATTCATCTTTTATTTCATTATATTTTTTTTGTACTTCTTCTAAACGTTCGATCATTATAAATCACCTTTTCTTTCTAAATTATAACAGACTTCATTTTAAAAAAACAAGTATTATTCTAAACTTGTTTCATCTTCAGGTTCAATAACTACAAGATCACTTAAATCATCATCATTGTCTTGATCTTCATCTTCATCACCATAATAATCTTCATCATCTTCAATTATTTCATTATCTATTTCTTTATCTTCACCATCAATTTGATCAATATCAATATCTTCATCGTCTTCAACTACTACACTCTTCATATGTTTATGAGATAAATCCCAATAGCCTTTATCAAGCATTGCAAATTGTTTATTAGTGCTTAATAATTCAAAGAACGCAACTAATTTATCATCTCTTTCTTCGTCAGACATATTTAATACTTTAGCTATTTTTTTGAAAATATCTAAGAGTTTCATTTTCTTTCCATTTTCTTCCAAAATTAAATATGCTAAATCATCGTAGCTCATAGTTTCAATTTCTTCTTTAGTTAAATCTTTTAATTTCATATTTATCTCCTTTATATATATTTAATTATTAGTTTTCTATTACCATCAAAATCATACTCTATTATGATTTCTTTTTCATTATCTATACTGCAAACAATATCGTTCATATAAAATGTATGATTGGTTTCTTTTAATGTATATGATATCATCCTATTAATAATATCTAAAACAAATAAATAATCTTCGCCTTCTCTTGATAACACTTTTTTATCAAGATCAATAAAAGTAGTAATATTTTCATCTTTATAAGATAATATATTATTGGACTCCTCTACTGGATAATTCTTATTAATTAATAATTCATTATCAAGAAATAATTTTACATTAATATTGTTGATATTGCAACACCTCTTTTTTAACAAGCAAAATTATAGCACATTATATATTGATTTGCATTATATTTTTTTATTTTTTTTACATACTATAATTGGTGAAGAAAATGAAAGCTTTTAAAGTACTAATAAAATTGATGACTTTTATATTTATTTTTGTTTTAGTTAGCTATCTTGGTGTCTATATATACGCTAGTATTTCTCCTAAACTTAATATAGAATCTAGTGGGACTTACTTCATATACGATAATAAAGATAACATAATTTATCAAGGAAGTAGTTCTAAGAGTTGGATAGATATTAAGGAAATAAAAAAAGAAACTAAAGATGCAGTTATATCAATTGAAGATAAAAATTTTTATAACCATTATGGCTTTGATGTACTTAGAATTGGAAAAGCGCTTATGAATAATATGAAAAGTAAAAGAATAGTAGAAGGAGCGTCTACTATTACTCAACAACTTGTTAAAAATTTGTATTTAGATTTTGATAAGACATGGGAAAGAAAAGGGAAGGAAGCATTTTTAACTATTATTACAGAAATGCAATACGATAAAGATGATATTTTAGAAGCATATTTAAATACAATAAACTATGGGCAAGGAAACTATGGAATAAGTAATGCGAGTAGCTACTATTTTAATAAAAAAGTAAGTGAATTAACACTTGAAGAATCAATAATGTTAGCAGGTATACCAAAGAGCCCTAATAATTATAATCCAGTTAGTAATAAAGAAGAATGTATAAAAAGAGCAAGAATAGTTGCTAAGCTTATGTATAAAGAAAATAAATTAACTAAAGATGAATATGATAAGTTAGATTTTGATAGTGTAGAGATTTATGGTAAATCAGAAAGTAATAACTTACAAATGCTAATGTATTATCAAGATGCTGTTATTGATGAACTATCTAACTTAGGTATAAATAGAGAGATACTAGAGAAGGGGGGACTTAAAATTTATACTTGTTTAGATATGGAAAAGCAAACTGCTTTAGAAAATAATATTCTTAAGTATTTTGGAGATGTTGAAGAATTACAAGTAGCAAGTATTATAACTAATCCTAGTACAGGAGAAATTGAAGCATTAACTGGGGGTAGGGACTATGCTTTAAGTGAATTTAATAGGGCAACTAAAGCTAAAAGGCAAGTGGGTTCAACTATGAAACCTTTTCTTTATTATGCAGCACTAGAAAATAATATGACATCGTCTTCTACTTTTAAAAGTGAAATGACAACTTTTAATATAAATAATAAAAATTCATATTCTCCTTCTAATTACGGTAATTTATATGCTAATAAAGAAATAACTATGGCTGCCGCTATTGCGTTTTCTGATAATGTTTATGCAGTAAAAACTAATTTATTTCTAGGAGTAGATTCATTAATTGAAATTGCAAATAGGGCAGGTATTAGAGAAGAACTTAAAAAGAATGCTTCATTGGCATTAGGAACTAGTGAAATAACTATGTTAGATTATGCTAGAGGCTATTCCACACTTGCTAGTGGTGGATATAAAAAAGATTTATATTTTATTAAAAAAATAACTGATAAAAATGATAATGTTATATATGAACATAAAAGTAATAAACAACTTGTTCTGAATCCTAACTATACTTATATATTAAATGAACTTCTTACAAATACAACTAATCCGACATTTAAAGATTATACAAATCCAACAGCGTTGTCTATTGCGGGTAAATTAAGTCAAAAATACTCTATTAAAACTGGTACTACTGACGGAGATTATTGGTGTGTAGGGTATAATCCAGATGAGCTTATGTTAATTTGGTCAGGATATGATGATAATAGGGAATTTACTAAAGGATATGGGTCACTCGGAAAGAATGTTTGGGCTGATACAATGGAGCAAATAAAAAAAAGAAATAGTTGGTATGAAACTCCAAAAAATGTAGTAGGAGTAATGTTAAATAGTGTAACAGGAACAATTACTACTGATGTAAATAAAGCAAGTATGTTTTATTATGTTGCAGGTACAGAACCAACTAAAGCGCAAATAGTTAATAAAGAAAATAATGAAAAAAACATCACTTCAAATTGATGTTTTTTATTCTATTGTAATAATAATTTGATGTTTATTGTCAATATCTGACTCATTAATTTTAATTCTATTATTATTTAAACTATTAATATAATTTTTAATTTTAATAATTAATTCATTTTTATCATCTCTAATTATATTAGAAGGTAATTCAAAATCTAGTAATTCTACTTCTTCACCTGGAGTATCATTTAAATTCATATTTACTGAAACACTTTCTAAAGGGTTAAAGAATTTGTTTTCCATTTTCTCTTCAGGAGTAGCTGATTCTGTTTGTTTAGTAATCGAAGAATTTACTATGTCATGAGCATTTTTAACTATATCTTCAATGTTTGGATTAATATTAATTATGGGTTGATTATTATCTTCTTTTCCTTTAATCTTTTTCTCTAAATCTCTTACAGTTAGTCTTTCTGTAATTATTTTTTCTAACCATTTTTTTTGCTCTTCTGGATCTGTTACTTGAAGTAGACTTCGTGCGTGTCTTTCGGAAATTTTTCCTTCCATCAAAGCTTGTTGAACTTCTTCAGTTAAAGTTAATAATCTTAGTTTATTAGAAATTTGCGATTGACTAATACCCATTTGTTTAGCTAAATCTTCTTGAGTTAGGTATCCCTTATCTAGTAATGCTTTATAACTTCTTGCTTCTTCTATACTAGATAAATCTCTTCTTTGAATATTTTCAACAATTGCTACTTCAGCAGATTTTTTATCATCCATTTGAGTTATAATTGCGGGAACACTTGCAAGACCAGCTATTTGAGATGCTTTATATCTTCTTTCTCCAGCAATTATTTCATATTTATCTCCTGTTTTTCTTAATACTAGTGGTTGAATTATACCATGTTGTTTAATTGATGCCGCTAACTCCTGTAATGAAGAGTCGTCAAAATTTAATCGTGGTTGAAAACGATTAGGTATAATATCTTCAATAGGCACTTGTAAAATTTGTGACTCTCTATTCACATTATCTTCCCCTTGTTCTATATATAATATAATAACTTAAAAAAGTCATTTTTTCAATGGCTTTTTTAAAATTTTATCGTAAGATCTAATATCATTAATATTTGAATTAATATTTTTCTTATATTTTAGAATATTTCTAGTGCTACCTTCGTTAATTAGAGTAAAAGATTTTTTATCAATTAACTCGGCTGAAAAATGATTTAGCGTACCAGTTAAGTCGTCCATTTCATTATCTAAATTTGCTTTTAAAGGAATAAAATAACCATCTGTTTTAACAAGGGGTAGTGAAAGTTCAGCAAGTACTCTTAAATTAGCAACTGCACGTGATGTGACAACATCATAATAATTTAAATGATTCTTACTATAATTTTCAATTCGATCATGTATTATGTTAACCTTTATATTTAAAATGTTAGTAATATGTTTTAACCATGTTATCTTTTTAATATTTGAGTCAAGCAATGTAACATCAACATTTGGATAAAAAATCTTAATAATTAAACCGGGAAATCCAGCACCCGTACCTAAATCAATAAGATAGCTAATTTTAGTTAAATCAATAATTTTAGTAATGGTTAAGCTATCATAATAATGTTTAAGATATATATCATTGATTTCTAAAATTCTAGTTAAATTTGTATGTTTGTTATAGTTTATTAACTCGTTAGTAAGAATATCTAATTTATTTAGTATTTCTTCATTTACTAGAATACCAAGATTTTCTAATTCTTTAATAAATTCTTCTTTAGTCATTTTTATTATATTCTTTCTTTAAATATATACCTAATAAAGAGATATCTACAGGATTAACCCCACTTATTCTAGATGCTTGTCCTAGAGTAATTGGTCTTATTTCTTTTAATTTTTGTCTTGCTTCACTAGCTAAATTTCTAACATTGTCATAATTAATGTCTTTAGGTATTTTCTTTTCTTCTAATTTTTTTAATTTTTCTACTTCTTTTAACTCTTTATTAATGTAACCAATATATTTAGTTTCGATATAAACTTCGTCTTTAACTTCATCTGAGTAATTAAAATAATGAAGCTTATCAAGTATATCAAAATTTATTTCAGGTCTTTTTAACAAATCATAATAAGTTATATTACTTGTAGGAATAGAAAGTTTATAATTATTAAATAAATCACTAAAATCTTTATTTACTTTAATATTAGTGTCTTTTAATTCTTTTATTAAATTAGAAATATTATTTTCTTTAGTAATTAATCTCTTATATTGTTCTTCATCTATAACACCGGCTTCATATCCATATTTACGAAGTCTTAAATCAGCATTATCGTGTCTTAATAAAAGTCTAAATTCAGCTCTACTAGTAAGCATTCTGTAAGGGTCTTTTACTCCTTTAGTTACTAAGTCATCTATTAAAACACCAATATATGCATCACTTCTTTTTAAAACTAATGGCTCTTTATTTTTAAGTTTTAAACCTGCATTAATACCTGCTACTATTCCTTGACCAGCAGCTTCTTCATAGCCACTTGTACCATTAATTTGACCAGCTGTATAAAGATTTTCAATTAATTTTGATTCAAGTGTAGGATTTATTTGTGTAGAATTAATTGCATCATACTCAATTGCATAAGCATACTTAGTGATTACAGCATTTTCTAATCCTGAAAGACTGTGAACCATATCTTCTTGAATGTTTTCTGGCATACTAGTTGAAAATCCTTGTAAATACCATTCATCATAATATAGACTTTCAGGTTCTAGAAATAGTTGATGTCTTTCTTTATCACTAAAGCGAACTACTTTATCTTCGATAGAAGGACAATATCTTGGACCTATTCCGGTTGCATATCCACCGTACATTGCACTTTCTTGTAAATTTTTATTTATTATTTCGTGAGTTAATTTATTTGTGTATAATAAATAACATTTTTGTTGTTCTTCTATTTTATATTGGGGAAGTAAGTCAAAACTAAAAGTGTGATATTCATTATCTCCAAGTTCTTCCTTTAAAACATCAAAATTAATAGAATCTTTCTTAATTCTAGGAGGAGTTCCTGTTTTTAATCTAATAATATCAAATCCATATTTTTTTAAATTATCACTTAATTTATTACTTCTTTTTTCTCCATGTGGTCCTTCAGGAATACTTTTAGAACCTTTTAATATATTAGATTTTAAATATGTACCAGTTGTTAATATTACTGATTTACTATTTATTTTAGTTCCATCTTCTAATAAAACGCCTTTTATGGCATTATCTTCTATTAGTAGATCTTCTACAATACTTTCTTTAATATCTAAAAGTTTATTTTGATTTAAATATTCTAGCATTACTTTAGGATATACTTTTTTATCTGCTTGAGCTCTTAAAGCCATAACAGCGGGACCTTTTGAACTATTTAACATTTTAATTTGAAATAAACTTTTATCAGCTACCTTACCCATAAGTCCACCTAAAGCGTCAATTTCTCTAACAATTATTCCTTTAGCAGATCCACCAATTGAAGGATTACATGGCATATCAGCGATATTATTTATATTTATAGTAATTAAAAGAGTTTTTAAACCCATTCTACTTGTAATGTTACTAGCTTCACAACCAGCATGTCCGCCACCAACGACAATTACATCATACATTATTTACACCTACTTTCCTAAACAAAAATTTGCAAATAGATTATCTATAAGTTCTTCGTTATAATTAGCACCAATTATATCTCCTAAAGATTCCCAAGCACTTCTTAAATCGATCTCTATTATATCAATTGAAATATCTTTATTAATATTATCTAAAGCACTGTTAATACTATTTAGAGCATCTTTAATATGATTAACTTGTCTAATATTTGATACGTATGAAATATCTTTTTCCATAATATTATCTAGTTCAAATTTCTTAATTATTGCATTTTTTAAATTATCAAGCCCATCTTGATTAATAGTATTACCAGTTACATATTTATAATCTAGATGTAATTTATTAGATAAATCGTTTTTATTAACAAAAATTAATCTTTTAGTATCACTTACTTGTTCAATAATTTCTTTATCTTCAGAAGATAATTCTTCGTTATTATTTAGAACAATTAAAACTAAATCAGATTTATCTATATAATCTAAACTTTTCTTAACACCTATTTTCTCAACTAAATCATTTGTTTCACGGATACCTGCTGTATCTATTAAATTAATTAAAGCTCCATTAATTAAAATTTGGCCTTCTACTATATCTCTAGTTGTACCAGCAATATCCGTTACTATTGCTTTGTCTTCTTCTAATAAATGATTTAAAATACTACTCTTACCAACGTTAGGCTTACCAATAATAGCAACATTAATTCCATTTTTGATTAATTTAGAATCTTTGCTATCTTTTAATAGTTTTTCTAGTTCACTTTTTAATTTTGTAATAGTGTCAACAATCTTTTTAGTAGTAACAACATTAATATCTTCGTATTCTGGATAGTCTATATTAACTTCAATATTAGAAATTATTTTAATTAATTCTTCACGAATTTCATTTATTTTAAATGTTAGTTTACCATTCATGTTATTTAATGCAAGAGTTCTATTTTTTTCAGTTTTGGCATTAATTAAATCATTAATTGCTTCGGCTTCAATTAAATCTATGCGACCATTAAGAAAAGCTCTTTTGGTAAATTCTCCAGGTTCTGCCAAACGACATCCTAACTCTAGTAATATTTCAATTATTTTATTTGTAGTACTTATTCCACCATGAGAATTTATTTCTACTATATCTTCTTTTGTATAAGTTTTTGGAGACTTCATAATACTTACAAGTACTTCATCAATAATTTTATCATGATAAAAAATATGGCCATAATTTATAGTATGACTTTCTACTTTTTCTAAATCTTTTCCCTTAAATATATTGTTTACTATTTTAATGCTTTCTTTTCCACTTACTCTTATAATTGAAACCGCCTGTGTTGCAACAGCTGTGGATAGTCCAACTATTGTGTCATTCATATTAATAGTCTCCTTTCATTCAATTATTTTATCACAAACTAAAAAAAAACTCTATATAGAGCTTTTTATTCAGGTTTAATAACAATATGTCTATTTATTCCTTCTCCTTCACTTTCAGTTTTAATACCTTTAAAATTAGTTAAAGCATTGTGAATTAATCTACGATCATAAGCACTCATTGGTTCAAGATGAACTTCCATTTTAGTAGAACTTACTTCCTTAGCTATTTTTTTGGCAGTATGAATAAGTCTACTTTCATTTTTTTCTTTGTAGTTTTCCACATCAAGAGAAATATATGGTCTAATTCCAAAATTATTTTGAATACATTGCTTTAGAATAATTTCCATAGATTTAATAGTGTTTCCGCCCTTACCAATAAGAACTGCATTATTATTAGAATGAATTTTTATAAAAATTGTGCCATCTCTAAACTTAGTTTCAAAATTTGCTACAACACCTAAATTAGTAGTTAACTCTGTTAAAAAATTTTTAATATATTCAATTAATTGATTTCTAGTTATAGCTTCAACCACTATAGTAGTATTTTTACCAAATAATCCGCTTTTTTTATTAAATGTATTATAATATAATTCTACGTTAGAAATATTATTTTCTTCTAAAATTTCTTTTAATATTAATTCTAATTCTTTACCTTCTTTAATTATTTTTTCCATACTTCATACCTTCTTTAACCTTAATTTTATCTTTTATTTTTTCCTTCTTATTACTTTTTATTTTATCATTATTTTTATTATTAGACAATCTTCTAAAGATAAAAGTTTGAATAGCAATAAAAGCATAAGTAGTTATCCAATAAAATGCAAGCGCTGTTGATAATGTTAAAGATGTAAATATGATCATTACAGTCATTATATTAACCATCATATTTGTCTGTTTCATCATATCATTATTTTGCATTGGATTACTCTTCATTGAATAACGGAATGAAAAATAAGTAGATAGAGCGATTAATATTAATAGTAATATGTAGTAATAATTACCTAACGCTAAACCTGTTGAAGGTGTCATACCTAAGTTGAAACCAAAAAGTCTTCCTTCAAAAATAGCTGGTACACGATTAATAGCTTGCCAGAATGCAAAGAATACAGGTAGTTGGATGAATGCAATTAAACATCCAGACATTGGACTTATTTTATATTTCTTATAAATACTCATCATTTCTTGACTTTTCATCATCATTGATTGTTGATCAGTTCTGTTTTGATATTTCTTTTCAAGTCGAGCAAGTTCTGGTTGAGCTTTACGCATATTTTCACTTTGTCTTTGAGTTTTTATAGAGAATGGTAATACGACTAATCTAATTAGAATACCAATAATAATTACGGCAACTCCATAGTTTCCAACTAGAGAACCGGTAGTTAATAATAACCACGCTAAAGGCTTAACAAATATGAATTCCCATAATCCATTACTTTTATTAGAATTTACTTTATAATCATCACACTTTGGTAAGTTTTCTACCTTATTTTCCATTTGTTTGTTATATTTCTTGTATAAGTTGAATAATTCCTTATCTGAAGGTTGACATAATATATTTTTTTGTAAATATTGTCCAGTTACCTCATATTTAATTGGTTTATTATCTTTATCTACAATATAGTTATTAGTGCCACATCCAGTTGTTAGCATAATAAGCATTACTATAAATAATCCATATATTCTATTTTTCATTATTTTTTATCTCCTTACATAGATAGTCATAAAGACTATTATTCATTTTATTAAATTCAGCATTAAGACAGGATTTCTTTCCGATAATTATGTAGACATATCCATCTTCGAATAATAATTTATTATTATCAATGATATTTCTAATTTGTCGTTTAATTTTATTTCTTGTAACAGCTTGACCAATTTTTTTTCCAACAGCTACACCAAAAAGAGAATTTTTAATATCATATTTCATTTTGCAAATAACGAAATACTTCGTATTTATCTTTTCTCCTTTATTAATAACATCGTTAAAAAGTATATTGTTTTTTACTATATCTTTTTTTTTCATATTAAAAAAACACGCAAGAAATTATTTAATTAATTCCTTACGACCTTTTCTACGACGATTATTTAAAATCTTTGTTCCTTTACGAGCAAAGAATCCATGTTTTTTTGCTCTTCTTCTTTTATTTGGTTGATAAGTTCTTTTCATTTTAACACCTCTTTCTGTAAGCGATATTATTATAATATGAATTTTAGGGAATAGTCAAGCAAAACTGCACTATGACATTATGATTTATATATATAATAAGGATAGAAACAATTTTTCAACACTTTTAACGTTATAATATAGTTGTAACATTTTATTAACTTTGATATTTTGGCAAAAAAATGTTGAAAATGTTGAAAACTTGAATTATCATAGATAGATACAGGAACTTATATGTTGATAAGTATGTTAATAACTGTGTTAATAAAAGTTTTCCTTGTAAAAAAAATGTTATTAAGTTAAAATTAAATTGAGATAAATTTGTTCAAAGTGGGGTGGTGGATTTGAAAACAGATGAGATCTTTAAAGTCTTTTTAAGTGAAATTGAAAAAGTAGTAAATCCGACTACCTATAATATATGGTTTAAGGATATTGAACTTTTAAAAATGGATGATAAGGTTATAAATATTAAGGTTCCAATTCCAGTTTATAAAACTGCATTAACTAGTCACTTAGATTTAATGGAAGAAACTTTATTTTCGCTAACAGGAATTAATTATGAAATTAATTTCTTAACTAATGATGAAATTAATACTATTGAAGAGTTTAATAGTACAAAGGAAGAAGAAGAAAATATAGTTGAGTGGAATACTAACTTAAATCCTGAATTAAATTTTGATAACTTTATAGTTGGGGAGTCCAATCGACTCGCATTTGTATCTGCAATGAATGTTGCTCAAACACCGGGCACAATACATAATCCACTTTTTATTTATGGTAGAAGTGGGGTTGGAAAAACTCATCTAATGCATGCAATTGGAAATTATATTACAGAACACTCTAATAAAAAAGTTTTGTATACAACAAGTAATGATTATGTATCGGAATTTTCAAATATATCTAAAATTGAGAAAGGAACACAGTCAATCAACTATGCGAATAACTTCAAAAGTAAATATCGTAATGTTGATGTATTAATAATAGATGATATTCAATTTTTGGTAGGGGCTGAGCTTACTCAACAAGAATTTTTTCATACTTTTAATGCTTTACATCAAGCTAATAAACAGATAATTATATCTAGTGATAGATCTCCAGATGATTTAAAAAAGATTGAAGAGAGACTTAGAAGTAGATTTACATGGGGATTACCAGTAGATATTTATCCACCAGACTTTGAACTAAGATGTGAACTAATAAAACAAAAAATTAATAATTCAAGTATAAAAGATAGAGTTAATAAGGATGTTATTGAATACATTGCAAATGCTTCTACTACCGATATAAGACATATTTTTGGTACTATAAATAGATTGCTTGTATATACAGCTTTAAATTTACCCGATAGAATTGATTTAGACTTTGCGGTTGAAGCATTAAATGATTATTTAAATACTAATATTTATCAAGAAAATACTATTTCACATATTCAAAGAGTAGTAGCTGATTATTATAAAATAACAGTTGAAGATTTGAAAAGCAAAAAGAGAAGTAATAATATTGCAAAACCAAGACATATAGCAATGTATCTCTGTAGAATTGAAACTGATGAAAATTTGGCTAAAATAGGTTTAGAATTTGGCGGAAGAGATCATTCGACGGTAGTAGCAAGTTGTGAGAAAATAAAAAAAGATTTAACAAATAATGATCTTTTGAATAATACGTTGAAAGAAATTAAAGCAAAGTTGTAAAATTGTTAATAAAAATATAGTTTTTAACACATAAATAAAGGAAATAATATAACTTATCAACATTATCAACACTATAATAACAATAAATATTAATTAAAAAGAAAGAAGGTATAAAATGAAATTTGTTATTGAGAAAAATATTTTATTAGATGCGATAATTAATGTATCACGTGCTATAAGTACTAGAACTACTATTCCTATATTAAATGGAATTAAGTTTGAACTAAAAAATGATGGATTATATCTAACAGCTACAGATTCAGAATTAACTATTAAGATTTTCATTGAAGAAAAAAAGATTACTAAAATTGAAAGTACAGGATCTGTAGTAATACAAAGCAAATATATATTAGATATTATAAGAAAGATGCCTACAAATGTTATTAATTTTGAAGTTATTAACAATAATAATATAAAGATATCTAGTGATTTTAATGAGTATGAACTTAATTGCTATGATGTTAGTGATTATCCTAATGTATTATTTGAAGAAGGTAAAGAACCTGTACCAATGAAATCTTCTTTATTAAAACATATTATTAATAATACTTCTTATGCTATTAGTAATCAAGAAGTAAGACCTTTACTTACTGGTCTAAATTTAAAGATAACTGGAGATAATTTAGAATGTATTGCTACTGATTCTTATAGATTAGCTAAAATGAATGTTAAATTAGATAGAATTGTTGAAAACATCGTTAATATTGTTATTCCAGGTAAAAGTGTTTTGGAGATAGAAAAGATTCTTTCTGATGAAGAAGATGAAATAGTACTTCATATATTTAATAATAAATTAATAATAGTATTTAAAAATATTGAAATTCAAACTAATTTATTAAGTGGTACTTATCCAGATACTTCTCATTTTATTCCTAACGAATTTAAATATGTTATTAATATTGATTTAAATACATTTAATGCTGCTGTAGATAGAGCTACTATTCTTGCTCAAAATAAGGATAAAAACATTGTTAAAATGGTTGTTAATGGAAAAGAAATGATTTTATCTACTAGTTCTAATGAACTTGGTAAAACTGAAGAAAAATTAATGATTGAAAGTTCTTGTGATGAATACTTAGATATTGCTTTTTCTTCTAAATATATGCTTGACGCACTAAAAGTATTTAAAGATAATGATTTAATTATATTATTAAATGCAGATGATAAACCTATTTTAATTAAATCTTTAAAGGATGATTCAACATTAGGACTTATTTTACCTGTTAAAACTTATTAAAAATATTAAATTTGGTTATTTAATATTTTTTTTGACAATTTTTTTAATCTTAATTTGTTATAGTAGTTACTCACGGGGGAATAATATGGAAAAATATATTGTTAATGAAGACACATTGTATTTAAAAAAAGATGAAAATAAAATAATTATTAGAGAGACTAATAGATTAATTAATACTAATACAAAGATAACTAAGATTTTAGATAATAGTTGTATAGTTTATGGTAGTAGTTTTAAAGGTAGAAAAGAGTTTGTTAATAAAGTGTTAGATTCTAAATATAAAAACCCAATTTTTATTGATAACAATAAGATATTTATATGTATTGGTAGTATACGTAATAATGAGTTTATTTTAATAAATGTTGATAAGATAGTAAATATCAACAAAAATAATGATTATTTAGTGGTTAAATTATCTAATGATTTTGACATAATGTTAAATATTTCACTTAATTCATTTTATCATTTGATAATTAAATGTGTTCTTTTAAAAAATATTGTAAATAATAATTTTAAGTTGAAATTTCTTTAATATATGGCCTATTTATGTTATAATATATATGTATGTATAGGTATACCTTTTATACTATAATTTGTTTAAAATACACTAGAAAGGCTATATTATGACAATTGATTCTATCAAAATGCAAAATTTTAGAAATTATGAATCTGTACAACTTAAATTTTCGCCAAAGATTAACATTATTTATGGTAAAAATGGTAGTGGTAAAACTAATATAGTTGAAGCTTTGTATGTTTTAGGAATGACTAAGTCTTTTAGGGTGAAAGATGATACTAATATTATTATGAAGGGTAAAAATTGTACAAAAATTGAAGGAAAGGTTGTATCTAAGTATAAAAATACTTACCAGATTGTTTTAAATGATTCTGTTAAGAAAGCTAAAATTAATAAAAAGTTGTGTTCTAAAGTTAGTGATTATATATCAAATATTAATCTTATATTATTTCAGCCAGAAGATCAAATGATATTTAAATCGGCACCAAATATTAGGAGAAAGTTACTTGATATTGAAATTAGTCAGTTGGATAATTCTTATTTGGTACTTTTAAGTAATTATAATAGAATTTTAAAACAAAGAAATTTTTATTTAAGAGAAATGATGATTAATAGTACTTTAAGTATTGATTATTTAAATATTTTAACTAATAAATTAGTTGAATATGGCTTACTTATTAACAATAAAAGAGAAAAATTTATTGATATGATTAATGATTATATTTCTGATATTTATAAGAATATCTTTGAAGTTGGAGAATTAAAAGTTAATTATGTTTCTTCCTTTAATAATAAGTCACACGATGAGCTTTTAAAAGTTTATGAAAGTAAGTTAAAATATGATATAAATACAGGTAAAACTAATTTTGGAATACAACATGACGATATTGATTTTATCTTAAATGGAAATAATATTAGAGATTGGGGCAGTATTGGAGAACAAAAAAATGCTATATTTTCTTTTAAACTATCAGAGATAGAGATATTTAGAAAATTAAATAATGAAACACCAATTCTTATATTAGATGATGTTTTTAGTGAATTAGATAAATCGAAGGTAAAAAATATTATTAATCTTTTAAATTCAGATATTCAAACGTTTATTACAACGACAGAAATAGAAAGAGTTAATAGAAGATTAAGAGAAGATTCTAAGATATTTAGAGTTAAACAAGGTATAATTGAGGAGGTAAAATAATGAACGAAAATCATTATAATGAAAGTGATATTCAAGTTTTAGAAGGTTTAGAAGCTGTTAGAAAAAGACCGGGAATGTATATTGGCACAACAGATGTTAAAGGATTACATCATTTAGTGTGGGAAATAGTAGATAATTCAATAGATGAAGCTTTGGCTGGATATTGTGATAAAATTGATATTATAATTAATTCAGATAATTCAGTTACTGTTAAAGATAATGGCCGTGGTATTCCAGTAGGAGTACATCCTAAAACAGGAATATCAACTGTTGAAACAGTTTATACTGTGTTGCATGCTGGCGGAAAATTCGGCGGTGGCGGATATAAAGTTAGTGGAGGGCTTCATGGTGTTGGTGCAAGTGTTGTAAATGCATTATCTAAGTGGGTTACTGTTACAGTTTGTAAAAATGGTAGTATTTATGAAGCAAAATTTGCTAATGGTGGTAAAACCATTCAACAGCTTACCGTTATAGGAGAATGCGATAGTTTAAGTTCTGGTACTACAGTTACATTTAAACCCGATGAAGAAATATTTGATACAGATATTTATGATTATGACACTTTAAAAGTTCGTACAAGAGAATTAGCGTTTTTAAATAAAGGATTAAAATTAACTTTAACTGATAAACGTGGAGAAGAAGAAAAAAAAGAAGAGTTCATTTATGAAGGTGGTATTAGTGAGTATGTTAAGTACTTAAATAAAAATAAAACTCCTATTCATGATAATATTATTCATTTAGAAGGTGAAGAAGAAGGAATTATTTTTGAAGTTGCTATGCAGTATAATACCGGTTATCAAGAAAGTATTTATTCTTTTGTTAATAATATTAATACTCATGATGGTGGTACACATGAAGAGGGTGTAAAAAGAGCTTTAACAAGAATAATTAATAATTATGCTAGAAAAAATAATATTTTAAAAGAAAAAGATGATTCTTTAACTAGTGAAGATGTTAAAGAAGGTTTAACTATGATTATTTCTTGTAAGCATCCAAATCCACAATTTGAAGGACAAACTAAAGGAAGACTTGGCAATTCAGAAGTTAGAAAACTTGCTGATAGTGTATTTTCTAAAGGGTTTGAAAGATTCTTAATGGAAAATCCAGACGAAGCTAGAATTATTGTAGATAAAACAATGACAGCTGCTAGAGCAAGAGTTGCTGCTAAAAAAGCTAGAGAATTAACTAGAAGAAAAAGTGATTTAGACATTGTTAATTTTGGTGGTAAACTTGTTGATTGTAAAGAAAAAGATTCATCAGTATGTGAAGTGTTCTTAGTCGAAGGAGATAGTGCTGGTGGGTCTGCTATTAAAGGTAGAAACTCAATGACACAAGCAATACTTCCATTACGAGGTAAAATACTTAATGTAGAGAAGGCAAGATTAGATAAAGCTCTTTCTAATGAAGAAATAAGAACTATAATTACTGCTTTTGGTACAGGTATAGGAAATGAATTTGATTTATCTAAATTGCGTTATCATAAAATTATAATAATGACCGATGCCGATGTAGATGGTTCACATATTAGAGTATTATTATTAACATTATTCTATCGTTTTTTTAGACCCATAGTTGAAGCAGGTCATGTGTATGCAGCTCAGCCACCTTTATTTTGTATAAAGCACGGTAAAATTATAAAATACGTTTTAAATACTGAAGAAAGGGACGCTTATGTAGCTTCTTTAAACCCTAATACTAAATATGAAATAACTCGTATGAAAGGTTTAGGTGAAATGGATCCAGAAGAATTAAATGAAACTACAATGGATATTAATACTAGAGTTTTAAGAAAAATAACTGTTGAAGATACTATTGCTGCAGATGAAGCATTCTCTAGGTTAATGGGCGAAGAAGTTGAACCAAGAAGACAGTTTATTGAAACGAATGCAACATATGCTCAAAATATAGATATATAGGGAGGTAAAATATGGATCACAGTAAGGATAGATTAGAAGAAAATAATATAGTTAATGAAATTGAAACATCATTTCTTGACTATTCAATGAGTGTTATCATATCACGTGCTCTTCCTGATTTAAGAGATGGTTTAAAACCAGTTCATAGAAGAATATTATGGTCTATGTATGAATCAGGATATACACCTGATAAACCACATCGTAAATCGGCACGTATTGTCGGAGATGTAATGGGTAAATATCATCCACATGGAGATAGTTCAATATACGAAGCTATGGTGAGAATGGCTCAAGATTTTAGTTATAGATACATGTTAGTTGATGGACATGGTAACTTTGGTAATATTGAAGGTTATGGTGCAGCAGCGATGCGTTATACCGAATCTAGACTTTCAAAGATTTCTTTGGAGTTATTAAGAGATATTAATAAAGACACAGTCGATTTTGTACCAAATTTTGATGAAAATGAGAAAGAACCATCTATTTTACCATCTAGGTATCCAAATATTTTGGTTAACGGTACTATGGGTATTGCTGTTGGTATGGCTACTAATATACCACCACATAATTTAGGAGAAGTCATTGATGGCTGTATTCATTATATTGATAATCCTAATATTACTGTTGCAGAATTAATGCAATACATAAAAGGTCCTGATTTTCCTACCGGGGGCATTATTCTTGGAAATAGTGGTATTAAAAAAGCTTATGAAACAGGTCGTGGATCTATTACTATAAGAAGTAAAGCAACTATTGAAGAAAAGAATGGTAAACACTATATTATAATAGATGAAGTTCCATATGGAATTAATACTATGGATCTTAAAAATAAAGTTGCTGAGTTAGTTCATAATAAGACTATAGATGGAATTGCTGATTATCATACCGATCTTAAAACAGGTATTAAAATTACTATTACATTAAAAAAGGATGCTAATCCACAAGTTGTTTTAAATAATTTGTATAAACATACTCAGTTTCAAAATAATTTTGGTATTATATTCTTAATGCTTGATAAAGGTGTTCCTAAGACATTAGGATTAAAAGATATTATTGCTAAGTACATTGAATATCAAAAAGAAATAGTTATTAGAAGAACGAGATTTGAGCTAGACAAAGCAGAAAAAAGAGTTCATATATTAGAGGGGTTAAAGATTGCTTTAGATCATATTGATGAGGTAATTAAGCTTATTAGAGCATCTAAAACAGATGATGTAGCTAAAAAAGGCTTGATGGAAAACTTTGGATTAAGTGAACTTCAATCTGATGCAATTTTAGAGATGAAGTTAAGAAGATTAACTGGATTAGAAAGAGACAAAATAGAGAATGAACTTAATGAATTACTAGAAAAAATTCAAGATTTACGTGCTATTTTAGCTTCTGATGAAAGAGTTTATGGCATAATAAAAGCTGAATTAACTGAAATTAAGGATAAATATGCTGATGATAGAAGAACTAAAATCGATATGACTGCTGTTGAATATATTGAAGATGAATCACTTATTCCTGAAGAAAATTGTATGATTATGTTAACTAAAAATAATTATATCAAGAGAGTTCCTAATGATACATTTAGAACTCAAAATCGTGGAGGAGTAGGCGTAAAAGGATTAACTACTAATAATGAAGATGCGGTGGATAAAATTCTAAATATTTGTACGCATGATCATGTTTTATTCTTTACTAATAAAGGTAAGGTATATCGTATAAAAGGATATGAAATTCCTGAATTTAGTAGAACATCTAAGGGTATTCCTATTATCAATTTATTACAAATTGAGAAAGATGAAAACATAAATTCAATTATTTGTATTGATAGAGAAGAAAAATTCAAATATTTGTTTATGGCTACTAAAAAGGGTATTGTTAAAAAGACTCCAATAAGTGAGTTTGATAGTATTCGTAAATCTGGTAAAATTTGTATTAATTTAAAAGAAAATGATGAATTAATAGGAGTTAAGAAGATAAACGATAATGATCTTATATTGCTCGGTTCTAGTTCTGGTAAAGTAGTTAAATTTGATGAACAAGATATAAGACCTATGGGTAGAACTGCTTCTGGAGTTCGCGGTATAAACAATGATGGTGGTATTACTATTTGTTCTGAAGTTGTTAATGAAGATAATAAAATTTTAATTGTCACTGAAAAAGGTTATGGTAAAATTACTAATGTTTCTGAATTTAGGCAAACTAAGCGTGGTAGTAAGGGAGTAAAAGCTCTTAATGTTACTGAAAAAAATGGTATGTTGATTGATATTAAAGTAGTAGCTGATAACATGGATGTTATTCTTATGAGTAATACTGGTATGACAATGAAGATGCCTTTAAGTCAAATATCAACACTTGGTCGTGCAACACAAGGATTAAGGTTAATTAATTTAAAAGACGATCAAAAAGTAGCTACTGTTAGTTTAGTTGAAGAAGATGAATTTGTTTCTGTTGATAATGAAAATTCTACTCCAGATAAATAATTTATTAAAAAAATATTTCCCGGGAAATATTTTTTTCTTTTTGGGAAATATTTCCCAAGCGAATTTCTAGAGAATTGGTAATAAAATTATTTCCCGGGAAATAATTTTAATTAAATTTAAAAGAGATTACGAAAATACGTTTGTTTTATTATTTTAATAAATTCTCAACATTTATTATTTTTTAAATTATATTAATGCCTAACGCCTTTAATAGATAGTGGTGAAATTAAAATTATACTTTTTGGGAAATATTTCCCAAGTAAATTTCTAGAAGATCGGTTAAAAATTATTTCCCGGGAAATAATTTTACTCATTTTTAATTTATACTTTTAATGTTTCACGTGAAACATTGGCAATATATAGTTCTTTGTTAATTTCTATTTTTAAATAAAAAATATTAAATGTAAGTATAATTAGATTTTTTTGTGTATAATTACGTATTTTGTTTCACACTCATTATTATTAATAGTTAACGATTATTTATTTTTCGTTAATGAAAATTATAATTCACTTAATGCTTGGGAAATATTTCCCAAGCGAATTTCTACAGAATTGGTAATAAAATTATTTCCCGGGAAATAATTTTACTTATTTTTAAATTATATTTTTAATGTTTCACGTGAAACATTGTTGAAAAATTATAGTTTATTAAATAGTAATCATTTATATAATTTAGTATTAATAAAAATAACTTTATTGTTATATTATTTTATTTATATTTATAATTAGTTAAAATTAGATCATATTATATCATATGTTTCACGTGAAACATTGTTAATAGTTAATCATTTGTTTAATATTAATTATTTACTATATTTAATTTAATGCTTTGGGAAATATTTCCCATACGAATTTCCAGAGAATTGGTAATAAAATTATTTCCCGGGAAATAATTTTGTTCATTTTTTAGTTATATTTTTAATGTTTCACGTGAAACATTGTTGAAATTTTATTGCTTATTAAATAATAAATATAAATTTAATTTAGTATTAATAATAGCTTTAATGTTATATATATTTTATATATAATTAATAATTAGTTAAAATTAGATCATATTATATCATATGTTTCACGTGAAACATTGACATTGCATAGCTCTTTATTAATTGTTATTTTCAAATACAGAATATTAAATATAGGTATAATTAAATTTTTTAGTGTATAATTACTTATTTTGTTTCACACTCATTATTATTAATAGTTAGACGATTATTTATTTTTTGTTAATGGAAATTATAATTCATTTAATGCTTGGGAAATATTTCCCAAGCGAATTTCTAGAGAATTGGTAAAAAATATTTCCCGGGAAATAATTTTCAATTATTTTTAAATTATATTTTTAATGTTTCACGTGAAACATTGTTGAAAATCAATTGTTTATTAAATAATAATTAATAATATAATTTAGTGTTAATAATAATAGCTTTTTTAATGTTATATTTATTTTATATTAATTAATAATTAGTTAAAATTAGATCATATTATATTCTATGTTTCACGTGAAACATTGTTAATAGTTAAATATTTGTTTAATAATTATTATTCACTATATATAATTTAATGCTTTGGGAAATATTTCCCAGACAAATTTCTAGAGAATTGGTTAAAAAAATATTTCCCGGGAAATATTTTTGTAATTTTTAAATTATATTTTTTATGTTTCACGTGAAACATTGCTGAAAAATTATTGTAATGATTAAAATATATGATACAATTATATTGCACAACAAATATATTGTAATCTGGTCAGAGTAGGAATACAGCAGCCACATCAATCCCTGTTTGTGTGTGCATTTTTTATATTTAGTAATAAAACGTTTGTTTGTAGGTGATATTTTGAATGTAATTAATATTTTTAATAAAGAATTAAAAAAATGTTCTAAATTTGGAGACGTACCTGTTAGTGCTTTTTTGATACTAAATGGTAAAGTGATAGCTAAAGCTCATAATACTAAGGAAAAGTGTCATAATCCATTTAATCATGCAGAAATATTAGTTATAAAAATGGCTTGTAAAAAATTAAAAAGAAATAATTTGTTTGACTGTGAAATTTATTCAACCCTTGAGCCGTGTAACATGTGCAAAAGCTTAATTAATTCGGTTAAAATTAGGAATGCTTATTATTTACTAAAAAAACTTGATTATAAGTCTGATTTTAACACAACTTTCACAGAATTAAATGATTTTCAACAATATAAAAACGAATATAAAAATGAATTACACAATTTTTTTAATTCTTTAAAAAAATAATGGTTATAAATTTATTGTTTAAGATTTACTTAAAAAAATAAAGACTTTTTTTAATATTTTTGATACAATGTTAACAGGAGATTTTGTCATGGATTATAAAGTATTGTACAGAAAATATAGACCGGATAATTTTGATAATATTGTTGGTCAAGAATATATCACTACTGCTTTAAAAAACTCAATTATTAGCGGTAATATTTCACATGCGTACATTTTTTCTGGTTCGAGGGGTACTGGAAAAACATCAACTGCAAAGGTATTTGCAAAAGCAATTAATTGCATTAATCCTAATAATGGAAATCCATGTAATGAATGCGATTTTTGCAAAAATTATAATGAAAATCCTGACATTATTGAAATAGATGCCGCGTCGCATAATGGTGTCGATCAAATTCGTGAACTTATTGATAATGTTAAACTAACTCCGACTAATGGTAAATATAAGGTTTACATAATTGATGAAGTGCACATGCTTTCTATTAATGCGTTCAATGCTTTATTGCTTACGTTAGAAGAACCACCTAAACATGTTATTTTTATATTTGCAACAACTAATATAGAAAATGTTCCTATTACAATATTATCTAGATGTCAGAGATACGATTTCTCGAAAATTAGTATAAATTGTATTGTTGAAAGATTAAAGTTTATATGTAAGTGTGAAAAAATAGATATAGATAATGATGCAATTTCTGAAATTGCTGATATTTGTGAAGGTGGTTTAAGAGATGCACTAAGTATTTTAGACCAACTTTCTAAAAATAATGAAAAAATTACAGTTAAAACCATTGATTCAGAGTTAAGAATGGTTTCTATTGCTGAAATAAGCAAAATAATTACTTCGTTTGAAGCAGATGATTGTGATAGTATTATTAAAATTATTGATTCAATTAAGAAAAATAATATCGAATATAAATATTTTATTAAGAAAATTATTAACTCTTTTGTAAATATGGCTGAGAAGATTAAATTAAATAAAACTAAATCGAATAAGAATTATATTGATTATTATAATTTAACTCTTGATCTAATAGACACTCTTAATAAAATAAATATAAATGTTGATCCTTTTGTAATATTGGAATTAACATTACTTAAGTATATGAAAATTCAAAATATTTCTGATACACCTAAAATTACTTTATTAGATTGTGTCAGTGAGCAAGAAGAACATGGAGTTGAAATCTCTGAAAATTCTACTTTGGACAAAAAAGACGATTTTGATTATACTAATTTAATTAAAATTCGTATTAACAACTGTTTTGTAGATGCTAAAAAGGAAGAATTGGAAAATACAAAAACGGTTTTCAAAAGTCTATTAGATACTAGTGCTTTTGAACATAGTATTAGTTCTTTATTAATGGATGTTGTTCCTGTAGCGTCATCTAAAGAGTATGCAATATTTGAAGCAAATAATATTAGAATTGCTGATAACTTAAATGAAAAAAGGAACATTATTGAAAATAAAATAAATAAAAAAATTGTATTTATAACTGCTGAAAATTGGCAAGAAGAAAAAGAAAAATATATTGCTAATGTAAGGGCTGGAATAAAATATCAATTATTAGATGATAATTTTGATACATATGAAGAATTAACGATTACAAATGGATTATTCTCAAATAGTAAAATAGAAATTACATAGAAAGAAGGAAAACAGTATGAATATGCAAAACTTAATGGCACAAGCGCAAAAAATGCAAAGGGATATCCAAAACAAGAAGAATGAACTTGATAAGATGGATTTTATTGGAAAGAGCGAATGGGTGGAAGTTACTTTTGATGGTAGTAAGAACTTGAAAAATGTTAAAATAACTAAAGAATTTCCAGTAGATGTAGATGACAAAGAAATACTTGAAGATATGATATCTATTGCTATAAATGATGCCTATACAAAAATTAATGAAGAAACAACTAAAAAACTTGGTCAATATGCAAATGCATTAAATGGTTTTATGTAAAATGATATATCCAGAATCCTTACAAAAGCTAATCAATTATTATAAGTTACTCCCTGGAATTGGAGAAAAAAATGCAGAAAGATTGGCATTAGCGACTATAAATTTAGACTCAGAAGAAATTTCTGATTTTTCTAGTGATTTAATGATTGCCAAAGAAGTATTAAGACCATGTAAAATTTGTGGACACCTTACTGATAACGAAGTGTGCAATATTTGTAGTGATGAAACTAGAGATAAAAGCATTATTTGTGTTATTGAAGATTTTAAAAGTGTTTTTTCATTTGAAAAAGTAGGAAATTACCGCGGTACATATCATGTCTTGAATGGACTAATATCGCCGATGGATAATATTGGTCCTGATGATATTAATATAAATTCTCTTGTAAAAAGAGTTAATAATAATAAAAATGTTGAATTGATATTAGCATTAAAATCATCAATTGAAGGAGAAACAACAATTCTTTATATAAAAAAGATATTTGAAAATAAAGGAATAAAAGTTTCTAGGTTATCTTATGGTTTACCAATGGGCGCTGAAATCGATTATTTAGATGTTATTACATTATCAAAAGCATTAGAAGATAGAAAGGAATTATTTTAGGAATAAAAAAGATTTAAAGTAATATTATTTTAATGAGTGATAATATGAAAATAATTAAAAAAATATTTAGAAATGTACTGTTTTCATTCGGGGTAATTTATGGTTTAAATATACTTTTAGATAGTATGAATATTTTTATACCTATAAATATACCTACCATACTTGTATCATCTTTATTAGGTGTTCCAGGTATTTTATCATTATATTCTATCTTTTTTATTTTAAATTAGTTGTATGGAAAATAATAAATTAAATGATATTTTAAAACTATTCAATAATAATACACTAGCGCATGCTTACTTAATATCTACAAATAATGTAGATAATTGTTTAAATGATTTAATAAACATTATTAAAGAATTCTATAATGATGATTCTTTTAAGCATTTAATTGATACTAACGACTTTCCTAATCTTTTAATAATTAAACCTGATGGTAAATTTATAAAAAAAGATCAAATAAAGGAACTTAGATATAAATTTTCAATGACTTCATTATTTTCTGATATTAAAGTTTATATTATTGTGAATGCTGAAAAAATGAATAAAGAATCTTGTAATAGTATTTTAAAATTTTTGGAAGAACCTACTGAAGGAACTTATGGTTTTTTTATTACAAATGATAAGTATAATATTATTAATACTATTACTAGTAGATGTGAACAGATAAATTGTTATTATGAAAATTATAATATTAATGAAATTTTAGGAATTAATTCAGATAAATTTGACAATTATTTAAATGACATTCATGATTATTTGTATTCTATTGAAGAAAATAACGAAAGTATATTATTAAATAAAAAATTATTATTAAAATTTAGTGATAGATCTGATATAATAAATTTGTTTAAAATTATATCTTCTATTTATTTATCTGCACTAAATAGTAGTCAATTAACAGAATTTAATAAAGATGATTATTATTTTATTGTTAATCAGGACAGATGGAAACTTTTGTATAAAACTATGTTGATAAATAAATTGTTGGAAGATTTGAATTATAATGTTAATTTAGAATTATTATTAGATAGATTTGTATTAGAAATGGGTGTTATAAATCATGATGGTGTATGGAATAATATTTAAGGATAATGGTAAAGTTTATTATTTTAAAAGCGAGGATAGTATTAACGTTAATCAAACGGTTATTGTAGAAACTGAAAAAGGTATGCAGTATGGAAAAGTAGATAGAATTATCAATAAAAATAATATAAATCTTGATGAATTAAAGAATATAATAAGAATAGCTACTAAAGAAGATGATTCTAAATTTTATAAAAATTTAAAAGAAAGTGATCAAGCTTTAAAGAATGCTAAAAAGATAGCTCATGAACTTTCATTAAACATGAATATTATAAGTGCTAATTTTACTTTCGATAAATCACAACTTTTATTTAATTTTGTTTCTGATGAAAGAATAGATTTTAGAGATTTGGCTAAGAAATTAGCCAGTATTTATCATACACGTATTGAACTTAGGCAAGTAGGGGCTAGGGATAAAGCTAAAGAAATAGGTGGAATCGGAGTTTGTGGACAAAAAATATGTTGTCAAAAGTTTTTAAGACAAATTGATGCTGTCTCAATGAATATGGCTAAAAATCAAAACTTAGCTTTGAATCCTTCTAAAATTAACGGATTATGTGGTAGACTTTTGTGCTGTTTATCCTATGAAGATGAACAATATTTAGAATGTTCTAAAGGTCTTCCTAATTTACAAACAGAAATTGATACTAAAAAAGGTAAAGGTCAAGTTATTAATGTAGATGTTCTAAATAGGAAAGTGAAAGTATTAGTAAATGGAAATAAAGAAGAAATTAAATTCTAGTAATATTGAATTAAATGATTTATACGATTATGAAAATAGATATATTTATCAATACTCTGGTGGGTTTAAATTTTCACTTGATTCTTTATTACTTGCTGAATACATAGATAATCTAAAAGATAATAGTCTAGTTCTTGATTTATGTAGCGGAAATTCTGTTATTCCGCTTGTATTAACTACAAAAGCTAAATGTAAAATAGATGCTGTTGAAATTCAAGAAGAAATTTATGATTTAGCTATTAGATCAATAAAATACAATAATCTAGAACATAATATTTCTGTTTTTAATCAGAATATAAATGAATTTAATATAGATAAAATATATGATATAGTAACATGTAATCCACCATTTTTTAAAATTAATGAAGAAAGTATGAGAAATGATAATGAAATTTTACGTATAGCTCGACACGAAGAAAAAATGGTTTTAGAAGATATTTTTCGTATTAGTTATAAATATCTTAAAGATGGGGGATATTTATATTTAGTACATCGTTCCAGTAGATTAGATGAGTTAATTAGTCTTGGTTTAAAATATAAAATACCAGTTAAAAAAATTCAATTAATTAAAACTGATGAAAATAAAAAGCCAACTATTATTCTTATTAAAGCTAAAAAGAATGCTAAAAGTGGACTAGTTATTAATGATGTATTAAATATAGCGAATTATACAACATATAAAAATATATTTAAGGAGAAGTAAGATGAAATTAATAGTTGGACTAGGCAATCCTGGTAAAGAATATGTTAATACTCGTCATAATATAGGTTTTATGATATTAGATAAATATTTAGAAAATAAAAATGTTTCTTGGCAAAAGAAGTTTAAGGGTGAAGTATATATAAATAATTCTATTATTTATTTAAAACCTAGTACATATATGAATAATTCGGGTGAGTCAGTTTTAGAAGTTTTAAATTATTATCATGTATCAATAAGTGATGTATTTATTATTCAGGATGACTTAGATATGAATTTTGGAACATATAAAGTAAAAAAATCTAGTGAATCAGGTGGACATAACGGAATTAAGTCAATTATTAAACATCTAAATTCTAAAGAGTTTGGTCGTTTAAAAATTGGTATTAACACTGTTAATAACTACGCTGCTGATAAATTCGTATTAGGTAGATTTACAGAAGATGAACTAAATCATATTCAAAGTGATATGCCAACATATATAAGTATTATTGATGATTTTATTAATAATGATATTGATTATACTATAAGTCATCAAAGAAAAGATTGATAATATGGATTTTTTAGTAAATTATTTTAATTATGAAAATGATACAATTAATGGATTAACAAATGAGTTATCCGCTTTTTACGTTCTAGAATATTTTAAAAAGATTAATAAAACAGTACTAGTTGTTACTAATTCAATATTTGAAGCAAATAAAATATTTAATGATATTTCTAATTTAACTGATAATGCTTTATTATACCCAATGGATGATTTTATTACTTCTGTGGCATTGGCTATTTCTCCTGAATTTAAATTTACTAGGTTAGAAACTCTAAATAAAATTAACTCAAAAGATCCTTACATAGTGGTAACTAATTTAACGGGATATTTAAAAAAGATATCTTGTAGTAATAAAAAAAGAAATATGGTTTTAAAAAAAGGAGATAATTTAAATAAAAGTGATTTAATTAGTACTTTACTTGATTTTGGCTTTAATAAAGAGTCTTTGGTTACTCAATCATTTGAATTTGCGTCGCGTGGAATGATTGTTGATTTATTTCCTATAACAAGTGATTATCCAATTAGAATAGAATATAATGGTAATATAGTTGAGTCCATTAAGGAATTTAATCCAGAATCTCAAATTTCTAATAAAGAATTAGAATCAATTATGATAACTTCTTGTAAAGAAAGTGATGATGGAAATTATGAATTATTTCCAAAATTTATTAACGCCGAGGCTACTTTTATTGTAAATTATGATCAATTAAAAATTTCTAATGAAAAATTACAAGAAGATATTGTATCTTATAAAGAGCATGACTCAAATTTTGAAAATACATATTATAGTTTAGAAGAATTAATAATTGGTAAAACTTATTTTGTAGATACTATTAGAAGTAATGAAGATTATAATATTAGACAAATGGCTAATTATAATGAGAATTATGAAATACTTAAAGAAAACTATAATAAATGGATAAATGAAAATAAAAAAGTAATCTTTTGCTTAACAACTGATTATCAAAAAAATATAATCAGAGAAATGTTTTGTAATGCTAAAATATTAAATATTAATTTAAGTAAAGGGTTTGTTATTGATAAATATGTCGTTATATCTGCTAATGACATTGGAAAACAGGTTAATATAAGAAATAATTATAAGTCGAAAATTAAGATTGGTAAAAGAATAACCAGCTTTAACGATATTAATAAAGGGGACTATGTAGTTCATTTAGAGCATGGTATTGGTATTTATAATGGGTTAAAAACTCTTAGTAAAAATGGTATATATAAAGATTATATACAAATTTTATATGACAAAAATGATAAAATATATATACCTATTGAAAAAATTAATACTATATATAAATATGGAGATAAAGATGGTGCTAAGCCTAAATTAAACAGGTTAAATTCCATATCTTGGTTAAAAACTAGAGCTAAAGCTAAATCAAAAGCTAAAGATATATCTTTAGAACTTCTTGAACTTTATCGTGAAAGGGCATCAATAAAGAAAGAAAAATATGTCAACTATGAACTTGAAGACATATTTAATTCTGAATTTGAATATGAATTGACTAAAGATCAAAAGAAAGCAGTTATGGAAATTGAAAATGACTTAAATAGTGAAACCCCTATGGATAGGTTACTCTGCGGCGATGTAGGTTTTGGTAAAACAGAAGTAGCAGCACGTGCTATAAATAAAGCAGTGCTTAATAATAAACAAGTTATATATTTATGCCCTACAACTATATTATCTAAGCAACAATATGAAGTAATTAAGGATAGATTTAAAAATATACCTGTTACTATTGAACTACTAAATAGATTTCAAACTCCTAAACAAGTAGAAAGAATAAAAAAAGAATTGAAGGATGGTGTAATTGATATTGTTGTGGGTACTCATAAGTTGCTTGCTAATGATATTAAATTTAAAAATTTAGGATTATTAGTTGTTGATGAAGAGCAAAGATTTGGAGTGTCACATAAGGAGAAGATAAAAAATTATAAGAAAGACATTAATGTACTTACATTATCTGCTACACCTATACCTAGAACGTTAAAGATGGCACTATCAGGTTTGAGAGATTTATCTATTATTGAAACACCCCCTATCAACAGATATCCTGTTCAAACCTATGTATTAAAAGAGAATGATTTAATTATAAGGGATGCTATTTATAAAGAACTTTCTAGAAAAGGTCAAATTTATGTTTTATATAATAGAATTGAAGATATATATAATATACAAGATAAACTACTTAAGATGGTTCCTGAAGCTAGAATAAGGATTGCTTATGGTACTATGAATAAAGAAGAACTAGACGAAGTAATGAACGACTTTAAAGAGTATAAATTTGATATATTGCTATGTACTACTATTATAGAAAATGGTATTGATATTGGAAATGCTAATACTTTAATTGTTTATAATGCCGATAATTTTGGGCTTGGCCAATTATATCAAATAAGAGGTCGAGTTGGTAGAAGTGATAGGATTGGCCATGCATATTTATTTTATAAACCAAATAAGGAACTTAATGATAATGCAATAAAACGATTACAAGCCATAAAGGATTTTACTGAATTAGGAAGTGGCTATAAAATTGCGATGCGTGATTTAGCTATTCGTGGTGCTGGAGATATATTTGGAAGTGATCAAGCAGGATTTGTAGATGAAGTTGGTATATCATTATATGTTAAAATGATTGAAAATGAACTTAAGAAGGCTAAAGGCGAAATTGTAATAGAAGATGATGATGATAATGATGACGTTTCAGAACTTAATATATCTACACATATAAAAGACGATTATGTTAGTGATGAAGATATTAAAATAGAGATTCATAAATTAATAAATTCTATTTCAAATAAAGAAGAATTAACTAGTATTAAAAATGAAATTGTAAATAGATTTGGTAAAATAGATGATGATATGGATATTTATATGAATAATGAAATTCTTAATTATAAGAAAAAACAATTGGATATTTATAAAATTGATGTTAATGATAGGTTTGTAGAAGTTATTCTTTCTAAAGAATTAAGTCAGAAAATTAAAGGAGATAGATTCCTAATTGAAACATTAAAGTTATCAAATAAATTTAATATATCATATATGAATAATATGATTAATGTTAAATTATATTATAAAACGTTAGAAAAACATTATATTTATTATTTGGTAGATTTAATGGAAATTATTGAAGAAAATATTAATTAGCAACCGAAAGTTTACAAAAAGATAGTAATTATAGGTGTTGCTACTAGGTAATTTGTTGCTATAATTTTGGCATAGGAGATGATTTTATGAGATTTTCAGATAAGTTAGCAAGGAAACGTAAGGAAAGTAATTTATCTCAAGAACAATTAGCTGAGAAAATGAATGTTTCTCGTCAGTCGGTAAGTAAGTGGGAAAACGGTTCTTCTTATCCTGATATGGATAAAATAATTGAATTAACAAAAATACTAGAATGTAAGCTAGAAGATTTACTTGATGATGGTGTAATAGGAGAATCAGTAAAGTTAAATAAAGTAAATAAAAATACTTTAAAGAGTTATTATAAAATATTTATAGATTATATTACTAAAGTTATTAATACGTTTTCTAGAATGACTTTTAGGGAATTACTTAAATGTGTATTTGAACTACTTTTTGTATCGTTTATTTTATATATATTGTCGATGATCATAAGTAGTGGTATTGAAAGCATATTTAGAAATATATTCTGGGGGAATTATTTTTTAGAGTTTTTCAATAGATTTGTATCAGCGATTACTTATTTACTATGTACGATTCTTAGTGTTATTATTTTATTTCACTTATTTAATATCAGATATTTAAATTATTATCTTTTAAATGATCAAATAATCAATAAAGAATTAAATAAAGTTGAAGAAAAGACTGAACCCGAATTACAAATAAGTAATAAACAAACAGAAAAAATAATAGTAAGAGATTATAAAGACAGTACTAATCATTTTTTTGGAATATTTGGCAGGATATTTAGAGTATGTTTTAAAGCATTCATTCTATTCTTCTCAATCCCAATATTAATGGGGATAGCTGTACTCGCCATGTCACTTGTTTTTTCAATTTACTTAGCTAATACAGGAATACTATTTATTTATGTTTCGATAATTATTTTGACATTACTAGTTATAAGTTATTTGTTTATTAAACTTTTATATTCTTATGTTTTTAATTTAGAATATAATTATAAAGTTTCATTTATACTCTTTTTCTCAAGTATTGTCTTATTTGGATTAATGTCCGGAGCTGCATTAGTTGAACTTGAAAGTTATGAAATAGTAAATGATGATAAACTAGTCAAAATGGACACTATGATTATTGATAATTTAGATAATGTAAATATTCATGACTATTTATATATTGATTATAAAATTGATAATTCTAAAAATAATATTGTAATCGATTACTATTGTAGCAACTATATTGAATGTAAAATTACAAAAGAATATTATAGTGATGATGAAAATATTTGTTTTGAAAAAAAAGTGACTCCATTTGATATTGTTAGTGAAATTAAAGATGAATTAAAAGGTAAACGAATTAATTTCCCTTACACAAAAGAAAAAGTAGTTATTACTCTTAATCAAGAAAATTATAAGAAAATATTTGCCGAATAGGCATTTTTTTCTTGTTTAAACATATATTTTATTGGTGATTAAATGGAAAATGGAACTGAGTCAATAAATTTTGGTAATCATGAATTAAAAATAATTGATAGGGGTATTATAACTCTTACTGGTATTAAAAAGATAGTTAGTTTTGATAATGAAGAATTTTTGTTAGAATCAGTAATGGGAATGATTCATATTAAAGGTGAAAAATTAGAAGTTATTAAATTAGATACTCATGATGGTAATGTAAAGATAAAAGGAAAAATTAATAGCTTTCAATATATTGAATCTGTTAAAAAAGGAAAAGAAGAAAGTTTATTAACAAAACTATTTAAATAATGACTGCAAATATACAATTAATAACATTTATATTTTCATTTTTATACGGAATAGTTGCAAGTTTTCTATTTAAATTGAATTATAAAATTGTTAATAACTTAAAAAAAGTATTCAATAATATTTTAACTATAATATTTACTTTAGATGTTTTAATAATTTATGTTATACTGGTATATTATCTAAATAATGGATATCTTCATATTTATTTTATAATGACACTTTTAGTAGGTATATATGTTGGTATTTCTTGTTTAAAAGGTGTTAAATTACGTAAAATTCATGTAAAAGTAAGAAAAAGAACTTGAATAGTTCTTTTTTTGTTGGTAGTATTATTATGAAAATTCGGGGTGATAGTAATTGAAAACGAAGAAAAGTAAAAAAGAAAAAAAGAGATTGTTTTTAATAAGTGTTACTATAATTGGATTACTTACTTTATTAGTTTCAAGCGTTTATAAAGATTGGACTAAAATACTTAATAACAAATCAAGAGAGATTGCTTTAGCAAGTGAATACGAAAGCTTACTTGAAGAAGAAGAGGCATTAAATAGTGAAATTACGAAACTAAAAGATGATACATATTTAAAAAGATATGCCAAAGAAAAATTTATGTTTTCTGAATCTGGTGATACGATTATTAGAATGAACGATTAGATTTTCTAGTCGTTTTTATATTATTTCGTCTATTAGTCCATATTCTAAGGCGGTTTTTGGATCCATAAAATTATCTCTTTCAGTGTCTAGTTCAATTGTTTTAATATCTTTTTTAGTAACACTTGCAAGTATTTTATTTATTTTGTCTTTAGTTTTTAAGATGTGTTCAGCTGCTATTTTAATATCTGTTGCTTGTCCACTAGTGCCACCAAGTGGTTGATGAATCATTATTTCAGAATTTTTTAATGCACATCTTTTCCCAAGTGTTCCATTTGCTAGAATAAATGCTCCCATGCTAGCTGATAGTCCAACCGCAATAGTTCTAATATCACTTTTAACATAGTTCATTGTATCGTATATAGCCATTCCGCTTGTAACACTTCCGCCTGGAGAATTTATATACATGTAAATATCATTATTATTTAATGAATCCAGGTATAGTAATTCACTTATAACAATATTTGCTAGAGAATCATTAATTTCTCCACTTATAAATATGATTCTATCTTCAAGTAATCTTGAATATAAATCATATGCACACTCTCTATTACTTCTTTTTTCAATAACAGTTGGAATTATGTTCATTTTTTCACCTATAATTATAATATATTAATTCATTAATTTTTATTCAAAAAAGTATTAAATTATGATAAACTATATTAAGATAAGGGATGATAATGTGAATACTATAGACATTAAATATGGTAATTTACTTAACAGTTTTGAAAAAGGCACAACTTACTATGAGATATGTAAGTATTTTGGGGTGTTAAATAAAGCACTTGCGGTTAATGTAGATAATCAATTACACCACTTGAGTGAGAAGGTATTTGATTCATGTAGTATAAGTATTGTTACTGTACATGATGTGCTTGGAAACAAAATATATAAAAACGGGGTACTTTTTATTTTTGAAGCAGCATTAAAGAATATTTATTCTGATATTGAAGTTAGTTTTGAACATAGTGTTCCGACTGGAGTACTTGCTAAGATTAGTAATAATTATTCCTTTCAAGAAGAAGATATAAATAAAGTTAAAAATGAAATGAACAAGTTAATTCATGAAGATATAGTGATTAAGAAACTTACAATATTAAAAGAAGAAGCCATAGATTATTATAAGCGTAGTGGATATTTTGAAAAAGGATTTAATATACAAAACATAAGTGATAAAGTAGTAAGTATTTATAGTATGCTCGGTAGACATAATTATTTTTATACTCTTTTACCTTATAGTACGGGAATTATTAATAAATTTAATGTAAAACTCCTTGATGGTCACAGATTAATTGTGTTAACTCCAAATTTAAGTGGAGAGTTAACGTTATATACTAATTGTGATAATATAATCAATTCTTTTTATAAAGGAAAGTGTTTATTAGAAGATTTAAATGTTAATTATTTATGTGATATTAACAAAAAAGTTTGTACTAATGAAATTAATAAATTTATTAAATCATGTGAACTTGTATTTAATTTGAGTTTGGCACAGGCTGCTAAAAAGATTACAGATAACAAGAATATTAAATTTGTTTTAATTGCAGGGCCTTCATCTAGTGGAAAAACAACTACATGCAGAAGACTTGCTGATTATTTAAATGCTAGTGGTTATGATACTCTTAGATTAAGTATAGATGACTATTATGTCGATAGAGATTTAAGTCCTAAAGATGAGAATGGTAATTATGACTTTGAATGTTTAGAGGTTATTGATGTAGAAGGATTTAATGAGGACTTAAACAATTTACTTAAAGGAGATTCTGTAAGAGAAAGAAAATATAATTTTATAACTGGTAAAAAAGAATATACAGATAAATTTATAAAACTTGACAATAATAGTATTATATTAATTGAAGGATTACATGCTCTTAATAATAAGTTAACACCAACTATAGATGATAAATATAAATTTAAAATATATTTGAGTCCTTTTATACCATTAAATATAGATAGACATAATTATATTTCAACAATAGATTTAAGATTGCTAAGAAGAATAATAAGAGATAATAGAACTAGGGGATATAAGGTTGAAAATACAATAGAGAGTTGGCAAAGGGTAAGAAATGGTGAAGAAAAGTATATATTTCCATATATACCTGATGCTGATATTATTATAAATACTGCTTTAGCATATGAAGTAGGAGCTCTTAAAGTATTTGCAGAACCACTTTTATATTCGGTTGATATAAATGATGAGTATTATGAAGAAGCAAGAAGATTATTAAATTTTTTAAAACCATTTTATATGATTCCTGGAGAATATATTCCGGAAGATTCAATATTAAGAGAGTTTATAGGAGGTAGATATAATGATTAGAGTAGCAATAAATGGTTGTGGTAGAATAGGAAGAATAGCTTTTAGGCAGATGATTACAAGTCCAGACTTTGATATAGTAGCGATAAACGATTTATCTAGTCCTGAAGAACTTGCACATTTAATTAAATATGATACAGTTCATGGAAGGTTTCATGTTAATGAAATAAGTTTTGATAATGAAAATATTATTATAAGTAATGTTAAAAAAATAAGAGTATTTAGTGAAAAAGATCCGGTTAATTTACCTTGGAAGGAATTGAATATAGATTTAGTTTTAGAATGTACTGGATTATTTACAAAATATGAAGATGCTTTAAAACATATTGTGGCAGGTGCTAAAAAGGTTCTTATTTCTGCTCCTGGTAAGGGAGATATAAAAACTGTGGTAAATGGCGTTAACACAGATATTCTTGATGGTAGTGAACAAGTGGTTTCTGCTTCTAGTTGTACTACAAATTGTTTAGCACCTATGCTCAAGGTAATAGTAGATAACTATACAGTAAAAAAAGGATTTATGATTACAGTACATTCTTTAACTAATGATCAAGTCACTTTGGATATTGCTCATAAAAAGGGAATAATGTCTAGACGTGGTCGTTCAGCATTTCAAAATATAATTCCTACATCCACTGGTGCGGCATCATCAATTGGTAAAGTTATTCCTGTATTAAACGGAAAGATGGACGGTATTAGCTATCGTGTTCCGACAGTAGATGGCTCTTTAATTGATGTTACTTTAGAGTTAAATGAGACTGTTAGTAAAGAAGAAGTAAATAACTTATTAACGAATAGTCAAAATGATTCACTTAAAGTAATATTAGCACCAATTGTTTCTAGTGATGTTATTGGAGAAGAATGTGGAGCGCTTGTAGATTTGAATTTAACAAATGTAATTAATACTGAGTCAGGTCAACTATTAAAACTAGTGGCATGGTATGATAATGAATGGGGATACACTTGTCAAATGTTAAAAGTAGCAAGATGTATGTTTAGATAATATGAATTATTTAAGTAACTCTTTTATTACTAATAAAACGGTTATATTAAGATGCGATTTCAATGTACCAGTTAGTAATAATGTTATTTTAGATGATACTAAAATTGTTAAAAGTTTAAAGACTATTAAGTATTTACTTAAAAATAATAATAGAATAATTATCTTAAGTCATTTTGGTAGAGTAAAAAAGGAAGAAGACTTAAAGAATAATTCATTAGAAATTGTTTATAATGAATTAAAAAAATATGTAAAAGTTTCTTTTTATAAAGAAATATTTAATTATGATATAAATAATCTTAATTATGGTGAATGTGTTTTATTTGAAAATACTAGATTTACTGATATTCCATTTAAAAGAGAGAGTGCAAATGATGATGAATTATCTAAATACTTTGCATCATTAGGAGATGTTTTTGTAATGGATGCTTTTGCTACAAGTCATAGAATGCATTCATCTACTTATGGAATTAGTAAGTATTTACCTACTTATGTAGGATTTCTAATGGAAGAAGAAATAACTAATTTAAATTTACTTGTTAATAATCCAGAAAGACCCTTTATTGTAATCATGGGTGGTGCAAAAGTTGATGATAAGATACCACTTATCAAGAGCATCATAACTAAATGTGATAAATTAGTGCTTACAGGTGGAATACTTAATTCTTTTTTGAAGGCAAAGGGATTCGAATTAGGTAAAAGTCTTGTATGCACGGATGAATCTGTATATAAAGATATTACTTTTATTATTGATAATTATAGTAATAAACTTGTTTTCTTTAATTGCTTTATTTTAGAAGGCAAAGAAAGCTTATATAAAATAGAAGATATATCTAAAGATGACATAATCGTTGATAACGTAATTAACAACATTGCTTTATTTGAACATTCTAAAACTATTTTCTTAAATGGAACTTGTGGTAAATACGAGAATGTTTCTTCATGTTTAGGGACTAAATTACTATTTGAAACGTTAAGTAATGTAAATTCTAAAGTTATTGCTGGTGGTGGAGATACATATTCTGCTATTAGAAAATTTAATTATTTAAATAAATTTTACTATGTGTCTACTGGCGGTGGCGCGACTCTTGAGTATATTGCAACTGGAAAAATTAATGTTTTTGATGAATAAAATCACTTATTTGACACTGTTCGACAAAAAAATGTGTAAATTGACATTTTTTGCTATTGCTATTTGTCGTATTTTATTGTATAGTTGTTCTTGTAGGAGATGATTTGTTAGAAGGGGTCAACATGGACAATAAAATTAACGTTGTAGTAATTGACGATAACGAAAACTTAGCAAACGAAGTGGAAAAGTATTTTCACAATCATGGACTTATCAAAGTTGTATCTATACTAACAGATGGAGAGAAAGCATTAGAATATTTACTTCATAATAGTGATTGTTATGATTTAATAATTCTAGATATTCTTTTACCTAAAATTGATGGAATATTTATATTGAATGAGTTAAAAAGACATAATATTAAAAAGAAAATAATTATTAATACTGAATTTAAAGATAGCTATTTATTAAGAGAGGCTAACAATTTAGGAGTTAATTATTATATGATGAAACCGGTTAACTTTGCGTCGCTAGAAAAAAGAATTATGAATATGTTTTTCGACGAATCTAATTGTGTTAATTTAACAAGTTTACAAACGAAGATTAGTGATATGCTACATACTTTGGGTGTTCCTACTCATTTAAGGGGATATTTGTTTATTAGAGAAGGAGTAAAAATACTCTATAATAATGATAACATTTCTTATATTACAAAAGATGTTTATCCCATGATTGCTGATAAATACAATTCAACTCCCACGAGAGTAGAGCGCGCTATTAGACACGCTATTGAAATTAGTTGGAGTCGCGGGGATATCAATGTTCTTACTGAATTTTTTGGTAATAGTGTTGATTTAGATAGGGATAGACCAACTAATGCAGAATATTTAGTTACTATTGCAGATCGTTTAAAGATTTCTGGCGAACTAATATGTTCTTAAAAGAATTACATGTCTATGTAATTTTTTTCGTTTGTTGTATTTTTTTGTATATCGTGTTAAAATTTTTTAAAAGGTGATTTAATGAAAAAAATTGTTACAATAATTTTTGACGGTTTTGGTTATAGGGAAGAAACTCATGGCAACGCAATATATGCGGCTGATATGACTAACTTTAAAGAATATTTTAATGAATATCCGCATGCTTTACTTGACGCAAGTGAAGAAAAGGTTGGCCTTACAAAAGGGCAATTTGGTAATAGTGAAGTAGGACACATGACTATTGGAGCAGGCAGACTTCTTAAACAAAATGAGACATTGGTAAACGAACTATTAGATAATTTAGATGATAATCTAGTGTATCAAAATTTAATTAACGAAGATAAAGACAAAAGAATACATATCATGGGTTTGTTTAGTGATGGTAATGTTCATGCAAGTTGTGATGATTTCTTTAAAATATATGAAAAACTTGTAGCTGATGGTGCCAAAGAGATTTATTTTCATTTAATTACAGATGGACGTGATACACAAAAAACAAGCGCTTATTCTTTTATTAGTCGATTACAAGAACATATCAATAAAAATAAAATTGGTTCGATTGCAACTATTTGTGGTAGATATTATGCTATGGATAGAGATGGTAATTTAAAACGAACTAGCCTTTATTATGATTTAGTTACTAGAATGAAAGGTACATCTATAAAAAATATTGAACGAGCTTTAAATGCTTGTTATAAACAAAATGAAACTGACGAATTTATTAGACCTTTAATTGTAAACGAAGAAGGTAAAATTAAGAATGGTGACGTTTTAATTTGGATGAACTATCGTGCTGATAGATCTAAGCAAATTTTAAAATCAATGACCGATCCAGAATACAATGAGTTTTCAACATTAAAAATGGATAAATTAAAAGTTTATACTTTCTTCCAAGTAGATAAGAATATTAAAACAATTAATTTCTTAGAACAAACTAAGGTTAATAATCCATTAGGGATTTATTTGTCTAAATTAGGATTGACTCAAGCTCGTATTGCAGAAAGTGAAAAGTATCCGCATGTTACTTATTTTTTTGATGGAGGGTATAACGATAAAATTGACAAATGTCAAAAATTTGAAATTCCTTCTCCAAGTGTTGAAACGTATGACTTAAAACCAGAAATGAGTGCAGTTGGTGTAACTAAAAAAGTTGTAGAATGTATGATGCAAGATTATGATTTTATATTAGTAAATTTTGCTAATCCTGATATGGTAGGGCATACCGGTGATTTTTTAGCAGCTAGTAAGGCATGTATGGCAGTAGATTTATGTTTAAGTAAAATAGTAGATAAGGCTGAAGAAAATTTTTATACGGTAATTCTTCTTTCGGATCATGGAAATGCCGATGTCATGATGGATGATGATAATAATCCGGTGACAACCCATACATTAAGTAAAGTACCATTTATTTTGATGGATAAAAATGTCAAATTAAAAGAAGAAGGCGATTTAACCATGGTTGCTCCTACTATATTAAATTATATGGAAATTGCTTTGCCGGATGAGATGCGAGATACAAGGGATTTATTTCTTAATGAATAAAAGTGTGCTTTACACTTTTTTTGTTTATAATTTTGTTTATAATGTGTAAAAAATCACTTGATTTTCATATAATTAGTGTGCTATAATTGTTTTTGTATGACTGCGGTGACACGCAAGGTTGCTGATACACTAGGATAAGTTGGTAAATATTATTCCAAGGTATTAGGTAATTTGCGTCGAGCAAGCCTATACTAGATATAGACGAAAGGAGAACATAAAATGTCAAACACAAAAGTAAGAATTAATTTGAAAGCTTATGATCATAGAATTCTTGATAATGCAGCTAGTAAAATTATCGAAACTGTAAAAAGAACTGGTGGCGTAGTATCTGGTCCAGTACCACTTCCTACTGAAATTGAAAAATTCACAGTATTAAGAGCGGTACATAAATATAAAGATTCTCGTGAACAATTCGAAAGAAGAACTCACAAGAGACTTATAGATATTAAAGAACCAAGCAAAGAAACAATTGATGCTTTAACTCACTTAGATTTACCAAGTGGTGTAGACATCGACATTAAATTATAATTATTTAGAAGGAAAGGAAAGTTAAAATGAAAGGAATCTTAGGACGTAAAGTTGGAATGACTCAAGTATTTACAAAAGATGGTAAGCTAATTCCTGTTACAGTTGTTAGCGTAGAACCAAATGTTGTAATGCAAGTTAAAACTGTTGAAACTGATGGTTACAACGGAATCCAATTAGGCGTATTTGAAAAGAAAGAAAATCGTTCAACAAAATCAGAAGTTGGACATGCTAAAAAAGCAAACACAACTCCTAAGCGCTTCTTAAAGGAAATAAGAGATTTTGATGGAAGCCATAATATAGGAGACAAAATTGATGCTAACTTATTTGAAGTTGGAGAAGTTGTAGATGTTACTGGTACATCTAAAGGTAAAGGCTTCCAAGGTTCAATTAAAAGACATAATCAAAATCGTGGACCAATGGGACATGGTTCTCATTATCATCGTGGACCTGGTTCAATGGGTACTATGTTACCTAAGAGAGTTCTTAAAGGTAAAAAGTTGCCAGGACACATGGGATTTGAAACTGTTACTATTCAAAATCTTGAAATAGTAGAAGTTAATACAATCGATAATTATATTTTAGTAAGTGGAAATATTCCAGGAGCTAAAAATTCACTAGTGCTTATTAAAACAGCTGTTAAAAATTCAAGAAAAGCTGATCCAAAAGAATTAATAAGTTATGTTGAAGAAACTGTTGTTGATGAAGTTGTAACTGAAAATGTAGAAAATACAGAAGTAGTTGAAGAAAATGGTGTTGAAACTACTGAAGTAGTAGAAACTGCAGAAACTCCAGAGGAAAGCAAATAAGCTTTAGAAAGGAAAGTTTGAAATGACAAAAATAAGTGTTAAAAATATTAAAGGCGAAAAAGTTGGAGATATTACATTAAACGATAATGTATGGAATATTGAAACTAATGATTTATGCCTTAAAAAAATGATTAAGTTACAATTAGACAGTATGCGCCAAGGTACTCGTAAAACTAAGACTAGAAGCGAAGTTTCAGGTGGTGGAAGAAAACCTTGGAAACAAAAAGGAACAGGACGTGCTCGTCAAGGAAGTATTAGAGCTACTCAATGGCGTGGTGGTGGAATACCATTTGGTGTTAATCCAAAAAGCTTTACTTTCAAAATTAATAAGAAAGAAAGAGTACTTGCTCTTAAAACTGCTTTAACTTATAAAGCTAAAGAAAAAGATTTGTTAGTTTTAGATGAAATTAAACTAAATAGTTTAAAAACTAAGGAAATTACAACAATTTTAGAAACATTAAAGTTAAGTGGAAAAATATTATTTGTTACAAAAGAAGATAATGAAAACTTATATATGGCTACAAGAAACTTAGGAAATGTTCTAGTTCTTATGGCGAACGAAATTAACTGCTATGATATCGTTAATGCTGATGTATTAGTAGTAGAAAAAGATGCAGTAGCATCAATTGAGGAGGCGATTAAATAATGAAACATTATAGTGATATTATTCTAGCGCCAGTAATTACTGAAAAATCAATGTATGATAGACAAAATAACGTTTATACATTCAAATGCGTTAAAAGCGCTACAAAAGAAGACATTAAACGTGCTGTTGAAGAAGCTTTTGGTGTTAAAGTAAAAAGTGTAAATACATTAAATACTAAGGCTAAAAGTAGAAGAGTAGGAAGATATGAAGGTAAAACTAAAACTTTTAAGAAAGCAATGGTTACTTTAGAATCTGGCTCTTCAATAGATTTATAGGAGGATTTAAAGTATGGCAATAAAACATTATAAACCAACGACTAATGGTCGTAGAGGTATGACTACTTTAGTTAATGAAGAATTAACAATAGGAAATAATCCTACTAAATCTTTAATTAAGACTAAAGGCAAAAGTGGTGGACGTAATAATCAAGGTAAAATGACTGTTCGTCATATTGGTGGTGGAGCTACTAAGAAATATCGTGTTATTGATTTTAAAAGAGATAAGACTGGTATTACTGGACGTGTAGCTACAATTGAATATGATCCAAATAGAAATGCTAATATAGCATTAATAAACTATAAAGATGGTGAAAAGAGATATATAATAGCGCCAAGTGGTTTAAAAGTTGGTATGATTATTGAAAATGGACCTGAATCTGATATTAAAGTTGGTAATGCTTTACCACTTGAAAAAATACCTGTAGGTACAACAATTCATAATATCGAATTAAAGCCTGGTAAGGGTGCTGAATTATGTAGAGCTGCTGGTGCAAGTGCTCAAATCCTTGGTAGAGATGGAAAATATGTTATTGTTCGTCTTCAATCAGGAGAAACAAGAAAAATACTTGGAGTATGCTATGCAACAGTAGGTACAGTTGGTAATGAAGATTATAGTCTAGTTAATTTAGGAAAAGCTGGACGTAAAAGACACATGGGAATTCGTCCAACTAACAGAGGTAGTGTAATGAACCCTAATGATCACCCACATGGTGGTGGTGAAGGTCGTGCACCAATCGGACGTAAGAGTCCAATGACTCCTTGGGGTAAACCAGCCCTTGGTCATAAGACTCGTAAATCTAAGAAAACTTCTGATAGATTAATTATCAGTAGAAGAAAAGGAAAATAGGTGAACTTATGGCAAGAAGTTTAAAAAAAGGACCTTATGTTGAAAAGTCATTAATGAATAAGGTTAATAAATTAAATGAAGAAAATAAAAAAACAGTTATTAAAACATGGTCAAGAAGAAGTACAATTTTTCCTGAATTTGTAGGACATACTTTTGCAGTTCATAATGGAAAAGAATTTATTCCTGTTTATGTAACTGAAGAAATGGTAGGACATAAACTTGGAGAGTTTTCACAAACTCGTAAGTTTACTGGTCATGCTGGAAATAAATAGGAGGTATTTAAATGGAAGCTTATGCAATACATAAAAATGCTATGATTAAACCTCGTCTTGCAAGAATGACTTTAGATTTAGTAAGAGGAAAAGATGTTAAAACTGCAAGAGCTATTCTTGAAGTAACTAATACTAAAGCTAGTCCACTTATTTTAAAAGTTCTAAATTCTGCAATTAGTAATGCTGTTAATAATAATGGCGCTAATGAAAATGATTTAGTAATTAAAGAATGTTACATTAATCCAGGAAGAACTTTAAAAAGAATTAAGTTTGCAAGTCGTGGAAATGTTGATAGACATGATAAGAGAACAAGCCACATTACAGTTGTGGTAACAGATAATAAGGAAGGAGAAGAAGCATAATGGGACAAAAGGTTAATCCAATAGGATATCGTTTAGGTATCAATAAAGATTGGGAATCAAAATGGTATGCTGGTAGTGATTATGCTGATAAACTTAATAAAGATTTAAAGATTCGTAAGTTTATTGCTAAAAATCTTAAAGATGCTGCCGTTTCTTCTGTAATTATTGAAAGAAAGAAAAATAGAGTTGATATTACTCTAAGAACTGCTAAACCAGGTGTTATTATTGGACGTGGTGGAGAAGATATCGAAAAACTTAGAAAGAAAATTTCTGCTCTAGTTAAAGAAGATATCTATATTAACATCGTTGAAGAAAAGAATCCTGATTTAAACGCAAAATTAGTTGCTGATAATATCGCAATGCAAATTGAAAATAGAGCACCTTTCCGTTCTGCTCAAAAAAGAGCTATTAGAAATACTATGAAAGCTGGAGCTAAAGGAATTAAAACTTTAGTTTCTGGAAGACTTAATGGTGTTGAAATGGCTAGAAGTGAAGGTTATACTGAAGGAACTGTTCCACTTCATACATTAAGAGCAGATATTGATTATGCTCAATCAGAAGCTGATACAACTTACGGAAAAATCGGTGTAAAGGTATGGATATATAAAGATGAAGTAATTCCAGCAAAAAAAGTTGTAAAGGAGGCTAAAAACCATGTTAATGCCAAAGAAAACTAAATATAGAAAATCACATAGATTAACTTATGAAGGAAGAGCAAAAGGAAATACAGAACTTCATTATGGTGAATATGGACTTATGGCTCAAGAAGGTGCATGGATTAGTGCTCGTCAAATTGAAGCTGCACGTATTGCAATGACTCGTTATATGAAACGTGGTGGTAAAGTATTTATTAATATTTTTCCACACTTACCATTAACTAAAAAACCACTTGAAACTCGTCAAGGAAAAGGTAAGGGAGCTGTTGAACAATGGGTTGCAGTTGTTAAAGAAGGTAAAATTATGTTTGAAGTTAAGGGTGTTAGTGAGGAAGTTGCTCGTGAAGCATTCAGACTTGCTAGTCACAAATTACCAATCAAATGTAAATTTGTAAGTAAGGATGGTGAATAATTGTGGATATTAAAGATATTAGAAAAATGAATGATCAAGAATTAAAAGCTAAAATCAAAGAAACAAAAGAAGAATTATTCACAAAAAGAATGCAACAAGCTAATGGTACTTTAGAAAAACCGATGGAACTAAGAACATTAAGAAAAAATGTTGCAAAAATGAAAACTATATTAAGAGAAAGAGAATTAAACGGAGGTAAGGACAATGACTAAGACTGAAGATAAGAGAAATGTTGAATTAATCGGAAAAGTTGTAAGTGATAAAAATGATAAAACTATTACAGTTTTAGTTGAAACTTACAGACGTCATCCTTTATATAGTAAACGTGTTAAATATTCTAAGAAATATAGAGCACATGATGAAAAAAATGAAGCAAAAATAGGAGATACAGTTAAAATTAGAATGACTAAACCAATTTCTAAAACTAAAAATTATGAATTAGTTTCAGTTGTATCTAAGGCTGTAGTTCTTTAGGAGGTAGTACTATGGTAATGCAAGAATCTAGATTAAAAGTTGCTGACAATACTGGAGCTAGAGAATTACTTGTAATAAGAGTTCTTGGTGGAAGTAAAGTTAAGTATGCTAATATTGGAGATGTTGTAGTTGGAACAGTAAAAAAAGCTATTCCTAATAGTAATATTCCTAAAGGAAAAGTTGTTAAAGCTGTTATCGTTAGAAGTGTACAAGGTGTTAGAAGAAATGATGGTTCATATATCAAATTTGGTGATAATGCTTGTGTACTTATTAAAGATGATAAATCTCCAATTGGTACAAGAGTACTAGGACCAGTTGCTAGAGAACTTCGTGAAAAAGATTACATGAAGATTATATCTTTAGCACCTGAGGTATTATAGGAGGATATATGAAAATAAAAATTAATGATACTGTACTAATACTTACAGGTAAAGATAAAGGTAAAACTGGTAAAGTTCTTAAAACTTTAAAAAATGATAATAAGGTTGTTGTTGAAGGCATTAATATTGCTAAAAGACATGTTAAACCTAGAGGAAATAATGATCAAGGCGGAATATTCGATATTGAAATGCCTATTCATGTTTCAAATGTTAAAAAAATAGAAGAAGTTAAAAAAACAGCAAAAAAAGATAAAGTAGAAAAGAAAACTACTAAGAAAGAATCTAAATAGGTGGTAATATGAGTAATTTTAAAAAGTTATATGATGAAACTATTAAAAGCAATTTAGTTAAAGAATTTAATTACAAAAGTGTAATGGAAGTTCCTAAATTAGAAAAAATTGTTATAAATATGGGTGTTGGAGAAGGAAGTAAAGATGATAAGTTTATTACTGCTGCTCTAAATGATTTAGAATTAATAACTGGTCAAAAACCTGTTGTAACAAAAGCTCGTAAATCTATTGCTGGATTTAAACTTCGTGAAGGTCAACCTGTTGGTGTAAAAGTTACATTAAGAGGAGAAAAGATGTATGCTTTTCTAGAAAAATTAATTAAAATTGATTTACCTCGTGTTAGAGATTTCCGTGGTATTAATGCTCATGCATTTGATGGACATGGTAATTATACATTAGGTATTAAAGAACAATTAATTTTCCCAGAAATTGAATATGATAATGTTTATAAAATTAGGGGTATGGATATTGTTATCGTTACTACAGCTAAAAGTAATGACGAAGCAAGATCACTACTTAAGGCATTTGGGATGCCATTTAAAGGTTAGGTGTAATTATGGCTAGAAAAAGTATGGTTGTTAAAAATAAAAGAAAACCAAAATTTGCAGTTCGTGAATATACAAGATGCGAAAGATGTGGTAGACCACATGGTGTACTAAGAAAATTCAAATTATGTCGTATTTGTTTTAGAGAACTAGCAAATGAAGGCAAATTACCTGGTGTAAAGAAATCTAGTTGGTAAGGAGGAAGAAAATGTTTGTACAAGATAAAATAGCTGATATGTTAACACGTATTCGTAATGCTAATATCATGAAGTATCCAACTGTTGAAGTTATTGGTACTAAAATGACATTAGGAATTGCTGAAATATTAAAACGTGAAGGATATATAGAAGAATTTAATTATGAAAAAGGTACTAAAGGTGATAAATTAACTTTAACACTTAAGTATGGTCCTAAAAAGGAAAGAGTTATAGTTGGTCTTAAAAGAATCAGTAAATCTGGACTTAGAGTTTATGCTAAAGCAGACGAACTTCCTCGTGTACTTAATGGGTTAGGAATTGCTATTATTTCTACATCTAAGGGCTTAATGACTGATAAAGAAGCTAGAAATGCTAAGTTAGGAGGCGAAGTACTTGCCTATATTTGGTAAGGAAATATCTTATGAGTAGAATTGGCGAAAGAAAGTTGGTTATACCAGAAGGCGTAACTATTAATGTTGAAAATAATAATGTTTTAGTTAAAGGATCTAAAGGAGAACTAAGTATAGTTGTTAATCCTTTAGTTGAAGTAGCAGTTGTAGACAATGCTGTAATTACTAAGAAAAGCAAAGATAATAAAGAAGCTAATGTATTTCAAGGAACTACTAATTCTTTAATCAATAATATGATGATTGGTGTAAGCACTGGTTATTCTAAAGGTCTTGAAACCGTTGGTGTTGGTTACAGATTTAATGTTCAAGGAAATAAAATTACTGTTAGTGCTGGTTATTCTAATCCAGTGGAAGTTATTGTACCAGAAGGACTTTCTGTTACTCAAGAAAGTAATACTGAAATAACTATTCATGGTATAGATAAGCAATCAGTATCTGAATTTGCGGCTAATATACGTAAAATAAGAAAGCCTGAACCTTATAAAGGAAAAGGTATTCGTTATAAAGGTGAACATATTCGTCGTAAAGAAGGAAAGAAAGCGGCATAAGGAGGTAAAGTATGATAAGTAAACAATCAAAGAATGATGCTCGTCTAATTAGACATAAGAGAGTAAGAAAAAATATTAGTGGAACTCCAGAATTACCTAGACTTAATGTTTTTAGATCTAATACTGGTATATATGTTCAAGTAATCGATGATGTTAATGGAAAAACTTTAGTTTCTTCTTCAAGTCGTGAATTAAAAATTAAAAACGGTGGTAATATTGAAGCTGCTAAATTAGTTGGTGAAGATATTGCTAAAAAATGTAAGAAAGCAAAGATTAATAAAGTTGTTTTCGACCGTGGTGGTTATTTATATCATGGTAGAGTTAGTGCTCTTGCAGATGCTGCTAGAGAAGCTGGATTAGAGATTTAGGAGGTTTAATAATGGAAAATAAAAGAAATAACAATAGAAAAAAATTTGATGTTAAGAAAAATCTTCTAGAAGAAAAAGTTATATCAATATCAAAAGTAACTAAGGTTACTAAAGGTGGAAGACATTTCCGTTTTAAAGCTGATGTTGCTGTTGGTAATAGAAAAGGCTTAGTTGGTATCGGTACTGGTAAGTCAAATGAAGTAGCTGAAGCTATTAAGAAGGCTATCACAGCTGCTAACAAGAATGTTGTAAAGATTAATTTAATAGATAATAGAACTATTTCTCATGACCAAACTGAAAAAGTTGGTAGAGCAGTAGTATTATTAAAACCTGCTAAAGAAGGTCGCGGAATTATCGCTGGTGGTGCAGCTCGTGCTGTATTAGAACTTGCTGGCGTTAAAGATATTGTTGCAAAAAGTTTAGGAGCTAATACTCAAGTTAATGTTGCTAAAGCTACATTAAAAGCTTTACAATCTCAAAGAACTCCAGAACAAATCGCAGCACTACGTGGCAAAAATGTGGAGGAATTATAATATGAAATTAGAGAATTTACCAAAATCTACAGAATATAAAAGAATAAAAAGAGTTGGTCGTGGACCAGGAAGTGGAATGGGTAAAACATCTACTCGAGGACAAAAAGGTCAAAAATCTAGAAGTGGTGCTTCAATTCCTGCATGGTTCCAAGGTGGACAATCTCCTTTATATAGAAGATTACCTAAAAGGGGATTTAACAATAAAAGATTTAGAACTGAATTTGCTACTATTAATTTAGCTGATTTAAATAAGTTCTTCAATGATGGAGATACAGTTACTCCAGAAATTTTAAAGGAAAGAGGAATTATTAAAAACAGTCTATGTGGCATTAAGATTCTTGCTAATGGTGAATTAGATAAGAAACTAAATGTTAGTGCTCATAGATTTTCATCAAAGGCAGTTACTAAAATAGAAGCTGCTGGCGGTAAAGCTGAGGTGATTTAGATGTTTCGTGGGTTTTCCCAACTATTTAAAAAATCCGGCAAAGATATAAGAAAACGTATATATTTTACAATGTTTTGTTTAGGAATATTTTGTTTAGGAACATGTATTTCTGTTCCTGGAGTTTCTATTGTAGATGATATTGTTTCTAAATTAGGAGCTCTACAAATATTCGATTTGATGAGTGGTGGAGGACTTCAAACATTCTCAATATTTGCTCTTGGAGTATCTCCATACATCACTGCATCCATTATTACACAACTTCTTCAAATGGATGTTATTCCATATTTTAAGGAGTTAAAAGAACAAGGTTATACTGGTAGACAAAAAATCAATAAGATTAATAGGTATGCTGCAGTTATATTAGCATTTATCCAAGGATATATGTTATGTGTATTATATTTAAAAAATCCTAGTACAATTGAAACTATTAGATTTTCAGTTATTATGACTGCTGGTACTTGCTTCTGTTTATGGATGGGAGATCAAATTACAAAATATGGTATTGGTAATGGTATGTCAATGATTATCATGGCTGGTATAGTTCAAAGTATGCCAAATGTATTTTCTAAAGCATTTAATGGATTTATAAATGGAGCTTATTCAACTGGTGTTGGTATAACTCTATTTAGTATATTTGTACTTATCTATATAGCAGTTATTATAGGAGTAATTGTAATGCAATTAGCTGAAAGAAGAATTCCTATACAATATGCTAATAGAACTACATCTGCTTATGGTTCAAATCAAAGTTATTTACCAATTAAATTAAATGCTGCTAATGTAATACCAGTAATATTTGCACAAATATTACTTACTATTCCATCAATGGTTGCGGCGTTTACAAAAAATAGTTCAGCTCAAGAATTTATAACAAAGTATATTAGTTATACATCTCCAACTGGTTTGATAATTTATATTATATTAATATTGTTCTTCTCTTATTTCTATACATTTATGGTTTTAAATCCAGAAGATATGAGTAAGAATTTAAAAGAACGTGGTGGATACATTCCTGGTATTAGACCTGGTGAAGAAACTGAAAAATATATTAGTACATCAGTTAGTAAAATTACTATTGTTGGTGGTATAGTACTTGCAATTTTAGCAATGTTCCCAGTTGTTTTTCAAATGATATTTAAATCAAATCCATCATTATCTAGTGTATCTATTGGTGGTACTGGATTATTGATTGTTGTAGGTGTTGCTATTGAAACATATAGACAAATAGAAAGTAGACTACTTTCAAACAGTTATAAAGAAAAGAGAAAAAGGATTAGATGAAAAGTGTAATATTTATTGCCCCACCTGCTGCAGGTAAAGGGACACAAAGCAATTATTTAATGTCACTAGGTTATGATCATATTTCTACTGGTGATATGTTAAGATGTGAAATAGCTACTGGATCAGATTTAGGAAAAGAAATTAGTGAGATAATTTCTAAAGGAGATTTAGTTAGCGATGAATTAGTAATTAAATTAATTGACAAGAGATTATCTAATATTAATGGTAAACCATTTATATTAGATGGTTTTCCTAGAACAATTAATCAAGCTAAGGAATTAAATATTATATTTGATAAATATGGTATAAAAGATTTTATAGTTATATATTTAGATTTAGATTTAGACACAGCAATTAAAAGATCATTAGGACGTCTTACATGTAAATGTGGAAGGTCTTATAACATTTACTTTGATAATATGAAACCTAAAGTAGATAATGTTTGTGATGATTGTGGTGATTCTCTTATTAAAAGAGATGACGATAATGAATATTCCTTTAAAGTAAGATTTGATAATTATATATCTAATGTTGCTCCTTTAATTGAGTTTTATAATGATCAACATAAATTAGTTTATATAAATGCTAATAAAGAGTCTAGTGTAATTTCCAATGAAATTGAAGGGATAATAAAATGATTGTTTTAAAAAGCAAACGAGAAATTGAGTTAATTAAATTTGCTGGTCATATTAATTATTTAACACACAAAGAAGTAGAAAAAAACCTAAAAGCAGGTATTTCTACTTCTAAGTTAAATGATATTGCAGATAAATTTATCAGAAAAAATGGATGTACTCCATCATTTCTAAATTATGAAGGTTATCCTAAAAGTATATGTATTTCAATTAATGATGAAGTAGTACATGGAATACCTAGTAAGTCAAGAATTATTAAAAATGGTGATGTTGTATCTGTTGATATAGGTGTTTGTTATAAAGGATATCATAGTGATTCAGCAAATACTTATATAGTAGGAGAAGCATCGAAGGAAGTTATTGATTTGGTTAATAATACAAAAGAATCTTTATATAAGGGATTAAGTGTTATAAGAGATGGTGTTCATTTAAATGAAATTGGTACACATATTGAAGCATTTGCAAAAGAAAACAATTTGGGTGTTGTAAGAGAATTAGTTGGACATGGAGTTGGAACTGATATTCATGAAGATCCAGATGTTCCTAATTACAAGACTAATGATAAAACAATATTAAAAAGTGGAATGGTAATAGCTGTTGAGCCAATGTTGACATTAGGTACTAGACATATCTATATGGAAGATGATGATTGGACTATTAAAACAGAAGATGGATTACCAAGTGCTCACTTTGAACATACGGTTGTTGTAACTGAAGATGGATATGAAATTTTAACAGGAGAGTGAAAAATTGGCAAATTCAAAAAAATTTGGTAAAATAGATACCGATGAGCAAGCTACATCTAAAAATAGCGATAAAATCGAAGTAGAAGGCAAAGTTATTGAAGTTTTAAAGGGTAGCGACTATTTAGTAGAACTTCCTAACGGACACACTGTAAAAGCCTACGTTTCTGGTAAAATGCGCATTAACATGATACGTATTCTACCAGGTGATAAAGTTACAGTACAATTGTCGCCTTACGATTTAACACGTGGGATTATAACATGGAATAAAAGATAAGGAGAATAATTATGAAGGTTAGACCATCAGTAAAGAAAATTTGTAAGAAATGCAAAATTATAAGAAGAAAAGGAAAAGTTATGGTTATCTGTGATAATCCAAAACACAAACAAAGACAAGGTTAAGGAGGAAACATGGCAAGAATTAAAAATATTGATTTACCTAACGAAAAACATGTTTGTATAGGTCTTACTGCTATTTATGGTATTGGTCGTTCACTTGCAAAAGTTATTTGTGATGACGCTAAAGTTGCTAGAAATAAGAAAGTTAAAGACTTAACAGATGATGAAGTTACTGCACTTCGTAAGGAAGTTGATAAGTATATTGTAGAAGGTGATTTACGTCGTGATGTTCAAATGAGCATTAAAAATAAGATGGAAATTAACTGCTATGAAGGTATTAGACATAAAAAAGGTTTACCAGTAAGAGGACAAAGAACTAGCAGAAATGCTAAGACTCGTAAAGGTAAAGGAAAAGTTGTTGCTAATAAGAAAAAGGTTGGAAAGTAGAGGTTAAGTTATGGCATATAATAGAAGAAAAAGAAAAGTTAAAAAGAATATTCCAGAAGCTATGGCTCATATTCATTCAACTTATAATAATACAATTGTTACTATTTCTGATAAAGAAGGAAATGCTATTAGCTGGTCTTCTGCAGGAAGAATTGGATATAAAGGTAGTAAAAAGAAAACACCTTTTGCTGCTGGATTAACTGCTGAAGCTGCTGCTGAAGCTGCAATAGAACAAGGTGTTAAAAAAGTTGAAGTTTATGTTAAAGGTTTAGGACCTGGACGTGAAAACGCTATTAGATCACTTCAAAGTGCTGGTTTAGAAGTTGTAAGTATAGTTGATGAAACTCCTGTACCACACAATGGATGTCGCCCACCTAAAAGACCAAGAAACTAATTTAGAAAGGGAATTTGTAATATGATAAAATTTGAAAAACCAGAATACAAAATTACCGAATATATTGAAAGCAATCATTATGGAAAATTTGAAATAGATCCTTTAGAAAGAGGATTTGGTACTACTATTGGTAATGCTTTACGTAGAGTATTACTTTCTAGTTTACCAGGAAGTGCTGTTACAAGCATTAAAATTGATGGAGTTTTACATGAATTCCAAAAAATTGAAGGAGTTAGAGAAGACGTTACTTCTATAGTATTGGCTATTAAAAGTTTAGTAGTTAAAAATCATTCAAATGAAAAAAAAGTTATTAGATTATCTGCTAATACAGAAGGTGAAGTAACTGCAGCAATGATTGAAAAAGATCCTGATATAGAAATTATTAACCCTGAATTAGTTATTTGTACTCTTGCTAAAGGTGGAAAGATTAATATTGAAATGACTGTTGAAAATGGTCGTGGATATGTTGACTCTAAAACAAATAAGGCAAACTTAACTGATGCAAGTGTTGGTACTATTGCTATTGACTCTTCATATTCACCAATTGAACTTGTTAAATATGAAGTTGTTGATACTCGTGTTGGTCAAAATGAAAATTTTGATAAACTTATTATAGAAATTACTACAGATGGTAGTATGACACCTGAAGAAGCTATTGCTTTAGCTAGTAAAATTTTAGTTGAACATTTTGAACTATTAACTAACTTAAATGCTATTGCAAATATTTCAGGAATAATGCAAGAAAAGAAAGTTGACAATATGACTAAAACACTAGAAACTCCAATTGAAGAAGTGGAATTTAGTGTTAGAGCTTATAATTGTTTAAAAAGAGCTGGTATACATACAGTTCAAGATTTAGTTAATAAAACAGAAGATGAAGTTACTAAAATCAGAAATCTTGGAAAGAAGTCTTTAAAAGAAGTTATTGATAAGGTAGCTGAATTAGGATTAGAATTTAAGGAGTAATAAATTATGGCATATAGAAAATTAGGTAGAGAAACTCGTGTTAGAAGAAGCATTTTAGCTGGTCTAACTAAAGATGTTATAATGAATGAATCTATTGTTACTACTGAAGCTAGAGCAAAAGAAGTTCGTAAATTTGTTGATAAGATGATTACTTATGGTAAAAAAGGTACTTTAGTATCCCGTCGTAAAGCATTAGCATTTTTACATAATGACAATGAAGTTGTTAGTAAAGTGTTTAACGAATTAGCTCCTAGATATGAATCTCGTAATGGTGGTTATACAAGAATTATTAAATTAAAAGAACGCCGTGGAGATGACGCTTTAGAAGTTAGATTAGAATTGGTTTAAGGAAAGGTTATAAAATCTTTCTTTTTTTGTCTTTAATAATATGTATAATTATGGTAAAATATTAACTAGTGAAGAATATAAAAATAGAGGTGTATTATGGCTAAAGTTATATCATTAGTTAATCAAAAAGGTGGAGTTGGAAAGACTACTACAAGTATTAATCTTGCTGCGGCATTAGGAAAAGAAGGTAAAAAAGTTTTACTTATAGATTTAGATCCACAAAGTAATGCTACAACTGGACTTGGTTTAACTTCAAATGATTTTGAACATGATATTTATGAAGTTATAACTAATAAATGTTCTATTAATGAAGGAATTAAAAAAACTAAGTTTGATAATTTAGCTATTATTCCTTCTACATTAAATTTAGCTGGTGTTGATGTAGAATTTGTAAAAAAAATGTTAGAAGATTCAACATTTAGACAAAATGACCAATTAAAAAATGCTATTGATTCTATTAGACATATATTTGATTATATTATAATAGATTGTCAACCGTCGTTAGGACTTGGAACTATGAATGCTTTGGTAGCTAGTGATTCTGTTATAATTCCTGTTCAATGTGAATTCTTTGCGTTAGATGGAATAACACAACTTTTAAACTCAATTATTATGGTACAATCCAGCATGAATCCTGGTTTAAGAATTGAAGGTGTTTTACTTACAATGCTAGATGGTAGAACTAATATTGGATTAGAAGTTATTGAAGAAATCAGAAAATATTTTAAAGATAAAGTATTTAATACAATTATTCCTAGATTAGTTAGGTTAGTAGAAGCACCAAGTCATGGTAAACCTATTAATGAATATGATCCAACTAGTAGAGCTACAGAAGCATATAGTAATTTAGCAAAGGAAGTGATTTCTAGAAATGGAAACTAAGAAGAAAGCGTTGGGTAAAGGTTTAGAACAATTATTTGCAAATAATGTTATTGACTTTGATAATTTTGAAAAAGAGATTGTTGAAGAAAATAAAAGTGATGTTACGCAAATAGAACTTTCTTTAATTAGAAGCAACCCTTACCAACCACGTAAAACTTTTAATGATGATACTTTACAAGAATTAGCTACTAGTATAAAAAGATATGGTATAGTAGAACCAATTATTGTTAAGAAAAGTATTAAGGGATATGAATTAATTGCTGGTGAGCGACGCTGTAAAGCAGCTAAGCTTGCTGGACTTAAAACAGTACCTGCTGTTATTAAAGATTTTAATGATCAAGAAATGATGGAAATTGCCTTAATAGAAAATATCCAACGTGAAAATTTAAATCCTATAGATGAAGCAAATAGCATTTTAAATATTATTAATATGCGTGGATGGACTCAAGAAGAATTTGCTACTTTTTTTGGTAAAAGTAGAAGCTATGTTACAAATATCTTAGGACTTCTTAATCTGCCAGAAGATATTCAAAAGATGGTAATAGACAAAAATTTATCTATGTCTCATGCTAGAGTGTTGAGTAAACTTGAAAATCAAGAACAAATTAGATTACTTGCTAATAAAATTGTTCGTGATAAAATTAATGTTAGAGAACTTGAAAAACTCGTTAGTGGCGATGATACATTAGAAAAAAGAAAACCAGTCGTGAACAAGAAAAATGATGTTAATTTAAAGATTTATGAAGATGCATTTTCTGATGTTACTGGTAATAAGGTAAATATTAATAATAAAAAAATAGAAATATATTATGATTCAATTAAAGATTTAGAAAGAATAATGGAGATATTTAATATAAGTTTAGGTGATGAATAATGAATTATAACATTAATGATATAGTTATAATGAAAAAAGCTCATGCTTGTCAAACTAATAAATGGATGATTACGAGAATTGGTGTTGATGTTAAAATTAAATGTATTAACTGTGGGCGTGAAATAATGATGGATAGATTAGAATTCGAAAAAAAATTAAAGAAGGTGGAAAAACATGAAGAAGAAAAATAAACAACGTCGTGAATTGCATCCAATAATGAGTTATGTAATTCTTATTTTGGGAGTTATTGTAGTAAGTGGCTTATTTTCTTTATTAGATTTACAATCAACTTATTATACAGTTAGTAGTGTTACACATACATTTTCTCCTGTAAGTGTTAATTCTGTTTCTTTATTTAGTTTAAGTGGTATTAAATATATATTTGCTAATACTGTATCTAATTATGCTACATTTACTGTTTTAACTCACATGATAATTATTTTAATGGGTATTAGTATTATGGAAAAGAGTGGCTTTTTAAAAACAGCAATTACAATGCTTACTAAAAAGTCTAAAAAAAGTACGGTAACATTTGTTTTTGTTCTATTATGTATATTGGCTAGTATTATGGGAGAAATATCTTATATGATATTTATTCCTATTGGTGCACTTCTTTTCTTATATGGAAAAAGAAATCCAGCAACAGGTATTATTTGTTCGTTTGCTGCACTAGCTTGTGGAAGTGGAGTTAATTTTTTATTAACTAGTACAGATTCATCACTTATTAGTTTAACTAATTTAGCAGCCTATACTATTAATAAATCTTATGATATATCTCGTATGGGATTTATATTTATAATGCTTGTGACTGTTATAATTTTAGCTTTAGTAATTACTTATGTAACTGAAAATATAATAACTAAAAAAGTACCAAAGTTTGACTTTGATTTAACGCTAGAAGATGATGAAATAGTAATAACTAATCAAAGAAAAAAAGGAATATTATTTGCTTTATTTGCAAGTACTATATACTTAATTATATTTATATATAATATTATCCCAGGTTTACCATTATCTGGTAATTTACTTGATAATACTCAAGTACATTATATAGATAAATTATTTAGTCCTGAATCATTCTTTAGTAGTGGATTTGTATTTATAGTTACAGTATTATTTGTTATTTTAGGTTTATTTTATGGAATAGGTGCTAAAACTATTAAGAATCATGAAGATTTTTGTAAATTCTTATCTCATTCTTTAGATGGAATTGGAAGCATGTTAATTATGATTTTCTTTGCTTCAGCACTTATAAGTATATTTAAATATTCAAATATAGGGTCTATAATAGTCGCTTGGTTTGGTTCTATTATTGGTAATAGTAATTTCTCTGGTATACCATTAATATTATTATTATTTATGTTTTCTTTATTATCAAGTATTGTACTACCTGGAAGTATAACAAAATGGACTATATTATCTCCAACAGTTGTACCTACATTTATGGCAAATGGTATTTCTGCTGAATTTGCTCAAGTCATATTTAGATTTGCCGAATCTATTACAATGAATATTACACCATTTTTAGCATATTTTATAGTTTATTTTACTTTCTTAGAAAAATATAATCAAGATGATAAATTTAAGGTTAAGTTTACTGATTCAATTAAATATCAACTTAACTATACTGGTTTGGTTGCTTTTGTATATGTAGCAATTATAATTACATGGTATCTAGTTGGAATACCACTTGGAATAAATACATATCCAACTTTATAGGAGGTTTTTATGGGTTTAAAAGCAGGAATTGTTGGTTTACCAAATGTTGGAAAATCTACTCTATTTAATGCTATTACTAAAAAGAATATTTTGGCAGCAAATTATCCTTTTGCGACAATTGAGCCAAATGTTGGGGTAGTAATAGTACCAGATAAAAGACTAGATTTTTTAGTTGAGTTATATAGTCCCAAAAGTATTGTACCAACAAGTTTTGAATTTATTGATATAGCAGGTTTAGTAAAAGGAGCATCTTTAGGAGAAGGCCTTGGTAATAAGTTTTTATCTCATATAAGAGATGTTGATCAAATTGTTGAAGTAGTAAGATGTTTTGATGATGAAAATATTACCCACGTAGAAGGAAAGACCGATCCTATAAGGGATATAGAAATTATTAATACAGAACTTATTTTAGCTGATTATGAAATTGTTGAAAATAGAATAAGTAAGATAGAAAAGAAAGCCACTACTACAAAAGATAAAGAAGCTTTAAAAGAATTAAATGTATTAAATGTTTGTAAAGAAAACTTAGAAAAGAATATACCTCTTAGAAATATTGAATTTACTGTGGAAGACTTGGATATTTTAAAAAATTTCAATTTTATTACTTTAAAAAAAGTCATATATGTAAGTAATGTTGGCGAAGAAGATATAGCACAAAGAGGAAATGATTATTCAAATAGAGTTGATGAATTCGCGAAAAGTGAAAATAGTGAATCAATTGTGATGTGTGCTAAATTGGAAAGCGATCTAGCTAGTCTTAATGATGATGATAAAAGAGAATTCTTAAAAGAATTAGGTATTAGTGAAAGTGGTCTTGATAGGTTAATTCTATCTAGTTATAAACTTCTTGGATTACGTACTTTCTTTACTTCTGGAACAGATGAATGTCGTGCTTGGACTTTTAAAGATGGAATGAAAGCACCAGCTTGTGCTGGTATAATTCATTCTGATTTTGAGCGTGGATTTATTAAAGCAGAAGTGATGAGTTACGATGATTTGTTTACTTATGGTAGTGAATTAAAAGTAAAAGAACAGGGTCGCTTACGTTTAGAAGGCAAAGATTATTTAGTTCAAGATGGAGATATTATTTATTTTAGATTTAATGTCTAATTTAAGGAGTAATCAGTATGACATATGATTTAATTATTAAAGAAATTGAAAAAATTTTATTAGTAAGTAAGAATACTACGAATGTATCAAAAATATGTTATTTTACTGTGGATAAGAGGTTTGAAAAGGAATTTACTGAATTAATAGATTATGAAAATACTTGGCATGAGATAGAGGAAAATGCAGATGATTTAAGAAGTAATATAATCGCTTTAAAGTTTGAAGCTAGAAATACTCGTAATGAAGAACTGGCGAATAGGCTGGAGATTATTCTTGATAGTGTGAGTAATAAACCTTGTAGTGAATTAAAAGTAATTATGGGATATATATTATGTAGAAGTGATGAAAAAGAATTTGTTGAAATTACAAAAAAACTTCATATAGGGCCTTATAAACCGTTGAAGGACGCTAGCGACTATGAAAAGATTAAACTTCGTTATGAAACTAAGAAAAGCAAGATTCAATTTGATAGAATTAATTATCATTTGACTGTTAAAGAAAATGAATCGTTGAAAAGTGCTATAGACATTGGGAATAAAGCGGTTCTCTATTTACAAAGTGCTGGTTACTTAAAACCTGGTGCCTTAGATTACTTAAAAGATAATTTAGAATCTTCAGAGTATATAAGATTACTTGATGATTTATATGCTTATAGCGCTATTAATAAAGAAATTTATGAAGAATTAAAGCATAAACGAATTGGTGCTATTAACTATTCAAGTACAATAGACGAACTTGTACAATATTTTCAATCGTTACAAGATGTACAAATACATGATATATTAAAATTAAAGCCTATATATGGGGAATTTTTAATTGAATCTTTAATATTTGAATTAGTTAAGAAAAATATAATTACAAATGATGAATATCAAGAATTTTTAAGAACCAGAAATGATTTAACTTTAAATTAGGAGATGATGTAAATGGAAAATCAAATTATAGGTGTATTAGATAATATCGATAGAGCAGTAGATATAATTGAATTAAGTGATATGTTAAATATTCATGATGTTAAAAAAATAGAAGAATTAAATGCTACATTATTAGAAATGGAAAAAAATGGTATTATTCATATTACTAAGAAAAATAGATATATACTTTTAAAGAATTGTAAATCTTTAAAAAAAGGAATTATTGATGTAAATAAAAGTGGAAATGCTTTTTGTGTTATTGAAGAAAGTAATGATATATTTATAGATAAAAGAGATTTAAATGGCGCTATAGAAGGGGATTTAGTATTGATTGATACTTTTAATAGGCGAGGTAAATTAGAAGGTAGTGTTATTAAGATTTTAAATCGTAAATATAAGACTATTGTAGCTACTGTATCTATTATTAAAAAGAAGTTAGTAGTAACTCCTGACGATAAAAAAATTAATATAAAAATTAATTTGCTTAATCCAGATTATCCTAATTTAGTAGATGGTCATAAAGTACTTATAATTCTTAAAAATCATATAAAGAAAGATTTATATGAAGGATATATTGATAAAATAATTGGTCATATTAATGATCCTGATACTGATATTTTAGCAATTGCTTATTCACATGGTATTACTTTAGATATTAGTGAAGAATCTAAGAGAGAGTTATTAAGTATTCCAGAGGAAGTAGAAAAGAAAGATACAGTTGGAAGAGTTGATTTAACTAGTCAAGTGATATTTACTATAGATGGTGATGATACTAAGGATATAGATGATGCTATTAGCATTTCTTATGATAAAGAAAAAAAATTATATACGTTGGGTGTTCATATTGCAGATGTAACTAATTATGTAACTCCTAATTCAGCCTTATATAAAGATGCTTATTTAAAAGGAACTTCATCTTATTTAGCAGATAAAGTATTACCTATGTTGCCACATGAGTTATCTAATGGTATTTGTTCACTTAATCCAGATGTTTTAAGACTTGCTATTAGCTGTGTTATGAAGATAGATGAAACAGGTAAGATAGTGGATCATGATATATTTAAGTCTGTTATTAAGAGCAGAAAACAAATGACTTATAAATGTGTTAATAAAATAATTATGGATGGTATTGTTCCGGAAGGATATGAGGATTTTAAAGATGATTTATTACTTATGAATGATTTACATCAAATATTACGTAAGAGAAAGATAAAGAATGGTTATATAGAGTTTGGAATAGATGAAATAAAGATAAAACAAGATGAAACAGGTAAGTGTATTGGCATTGACAAAAGAGTTCAATTAGAAGGAGAAAAACTCATTGAAGATTTTATGATTGCTGCTAATGAAACAGTAGCAGAACACATTTATAATATGGATTTACCATTTATATATCGTGTTCATGGTACTCCAAGAACTGAAAAGATTGAAGATTTTGTTAACTTACTTAAAGTATTAAATATCAATGTTAATACAAAGAATATTAGTACTTCAAGTAAGGGTATGCAAGATATAACAGAATCTATAGAAGATCATCCTGCTTTTAAAACTCTTTCTAGTATGTTACTTCGATGTATGCAAAAAGCAATTTATAGCACTAATAATATAGGACATTACGGACTTGCATTAAAGAATTATACTCATTTTACTTCTCCGATAAGAAGATTTCCTGATTTAATGGTACATCAGTTATTAAAAACATATTTCTTTAATAATGATATAAATTCATCAACAATAGACTTTTATGCACATTATCTAATTGAAGTAGCTGAGTATTCTAGTGAAAGAGAACAAGAAGCACAAGCTGCTGAAAGAGAAGTAGATGATATGAAGATGGCTGAGTATATGTTGGATCATATAGGAGAAGAATATGAAGGAGTAATATCTACTGTAACTAATTATGGTTTTTATGTAGAACTTGATAATATGGTAGAAGGTTTAGTACATATCAGTTCTTTAAAGGGATTTTATAATTATGCACCAGAATTATTAAGTTTAATAAGCACAAATAAAAATATTAAATATACTATTGGAGATAAAGTTAAAATAAAAGTAGTTGGGGCTAGTAAAGAAGCTAGAACTATAGACTTCGAGGTTATAAATGGAAATTCTAAATAAGAAAGCAAGTTTTAATTATTATATATTAGATGAGATTGAAGCTGGTATAGTTTTAACAGGTACGGAAGTTAAATCTGTACGTAAGGGTAGTGTTGATTTAAAAGATTCTTATATAAGAATTAAAAATAATGAAGTATTTATTATTAATATGTATATTGCTAAATATGAAGAAGGTAATATATTTAATCATGATGAAAGAAAAGAAAGAAAATTACTTTTACATAAGAAAGAAATTAAGAAATTAAAAATTGAAAATGATATAGATGGTAATTCTTTAATACCTTTGAAAGTATATTTTAATAAAAATAAAGTTAAAGTACTAATTGGGATATGTCGTGGTAAGAAGAATTATGATAAAAGAGAAAGCATAAAAGAGAAAGATTTAAAAAGATTAAACAAATAATTTTGACAAAATCGGTTCAATTTAATATAATGAAATAGGTGGTAAAAAATGAAGAAATTATTAAAAAACAAAAAAGTAATGATAGGGATTGTAGTAGTTTTGGTTTTAGCGTTAATTGGTGGTGCTAGTTATATGTTATTAAGTGGAGATGATGGTAAACCAAATATAATTAAGAAAAAAGATAAAGAATCTAGCAAAAAAATTAATATAGTGTCATTAGATTCTAAATCTAGACCATATGCTGTAATGATAAATAATATTAGTACTGCAAGGCCACTTCAAAGTGGATTACAAGATGCTTATTTAATGTATGAAATTATTGTTGAGGGTGGTATTACAAGATATTTAGCTGTATTTGTTGATACTAATACAGAAAGAATCGGTTCGATAAGAAGCGCAAGACATTATTTCATAGATTATGCTCTTGAAAATGATGCTTTCTATGTTCATCATGGTCAATCTCCTCAAGCACAAGAAGATTTTTCTAAGCTTGGTGTAGATAGAATAGTTGTTGATAATAGTAAAACTGGTTGGAGAGATAAATCTTTAAAAGTTGCTAGTGAACATACATTATTTACTAGTATGGATAAACTAAAGAATGGTATTAACAAAAGAAGAGTTGAAAGAAAAAAAGATTATTTATTAAATTACTCTGTTGATGAAGTAGATTTAAGTAAAAAAGAAAATAGTAAAACAGCTAATAATGTTAAAATAGTTTATTCTAATAGTAGTACTACTAGTTATACATACAATGAATCTGAAAAAGTATATTATAGATTTGTTAATGATAAAGAACATAAGGATTATGTAACTGGGAAACAATATACTTTTAAAAATATAATTACTTATCAAGTTGAAAATTATACTTTAAATGATGGAGAAAATAAGGGTAGACAAGATATTAAAAATGTAGGTTCTGGAACAGGTTATTATATTACAGACGGATATGCTGTTCAAATTAACTGGAAGAAGAGTTGTCGTGAATGTCAAACAGAATATACTTACTTAGATGGTAAAGAAATAGATGTTAACGACGGTAATACATTTATTCAAATTCAACCTAAAGGTGAAAGTTTAGAAATATCATAATTATTTATATCTAACATAACTTTTATAAGGGGAGGACAGTATGAGTAACTTTATAAATTTTGTTTCGGACAATTATGTATGGTTCTTAGTTATAAGTATTTTTCTAATATTTGCTTTAATTGGTTATATAGTTGATTCTAGAAGAGATGAGTCTTTACTTAACAGAAGAAAAAAAGAACCGTCTGATATTGAAACAATGGAAATTGATATACCTGAAGATAAATCAATTAATGACACTATTAATAATAATTCTATGGCTATAGAAATGGAAGATAATAGTGAATTAAGTAACGAAGAGCTCAAGTAATGAGCTTTTTTCTTTAAAAAAGGAGGATTTATGATTAAAAAAATTATAAAAGTAAGTATATTTATTATTACAGTAATGAGTATATCTTTATTTGCACTATATTATGAACAAAAAATTCCTGTATTAGGATATCATTCATTTTATAAAATAAAAGGTGAAGAAAAGTATAAAGGACTTATGACTATGAATATTAAAGATTTTGATAAACAAATGAAATATTTATATGATCATAATTATAAAACGTTATCTATGGATGAATTTTATTGTTGGAAAAAATCTAAATGCGCTTTTCCTAGAAAGTCTGTGGTAATAACTTTAGATGATGGGTTTTTATCTAACTACTTATATGCTTTTGATATTTTAAAGAAATATGATTTTAAGGCAACTGTGTTTATAATTGGACAAGTTAATCAAGATAGTAATGGACTAGGAGATAGTAATTCTTATATGAGTTATGAACAAATTAAAGAGATTGAAAAGGAATATCCAAATATAGCTTTTGAATCTCATACATACAATATGCATGACTTTGATTTAAATTATAAAACAGAAGAAGTATTAAAAGATGATATTAATAAGTTTAAAGAATATTACAATACAAAGTATCATGCTTATCCTTATGGACTTTCCAATAAACTTATGAGAGACACTTATAAAAACAATGGATTTAATCTGGCTTTTGGTTTTGGACCGAATAGTAAAGACTTTAGAAAAGCTAGAAAAAGTGATGATAACTACAATGTTCCACGTTTATCTATGAATGGTAACATGCGTTTCTGGAAATTCAAACTAAGGTTATTATTACCATTCTAATTATTTTAATTAAGGAGATTGATTTCTCTTTTTTTTATAATTTATTATTGATGAATTTTTATCCCTGTTGAAAAAATTTTAATTATTTTGTATAATTTATGTATGATAGTGGGTGACTTAAGTGGATAATAATAAATTAGATAATAAACAAATAATATTTAAAGGTATTAGTTTAGTATTAGGTATTTTTATGATTGCAGTGTGTTATAACATGTTTTTTGTACCTAATGAATTTGTTGTTGGTGGTTCTAGTGGACTTGCCATTATTATTGAAGGTCTAACTGGATATGATTCTAAAGTATTTGTTTATTTGATTAGTATTACTTTAGTTATATGTAGTTATATATTCTTAGGTAAAGAAGAAACTAAAAATACTATAATTGGTTCATTATTGTTTCCTTTGTTTGTTACACTTACAAATCCAATTGTTAATGTAATAGGAAAAACTTTTCAGTTTGAAGAAATACTTGTTACAGTGATATTTGCGGCACTTCTTTATGGATTTGGAACAGGTATTGTATATAAATGTGGTTTTAATACTGGGGGAATAGATGTTTTAGTTAAAATATGTCATAAGTATTTTCATATTCAAGAAGGTAAAGCAATGCTTATACTTAATGGTACGTTAATATTATTTGGAGGGTTTGTATTTGGTATAGATAAAGTTGCTTATTCAATTAGTATTATTGTTATAAGTACTATTATATTAGATAAGATATTAATTGGAATATCTGATACTAAACTATTCTTAGTTTATACGAGAAAATTAAGGGATGTTAAAAAAATTATTAATAATTTTAATACAGGATATACATTACTTCCTACAATAGGAGGATATTCTCATAAAAAAGGCACTTTGATTATGAGTGCAGTTAGTACAAGAGATTATGTTAAATTTAAAGAAGCTATTTTGGAAGTGGATCCCAGTGCATTTTTTATAATAAATGATTGTTATGAAGTCAATGGTGGTGTAAAAAGGTCTAATTTACCATTTATCTAATTGATTTAAGATGTTATAATAGATTAAGGAGTAAAATATGAAGTTTATAGAGTTAAAGAATGTTACAAAAGTATATAATACTGGTGTTACTGGTATTGCTGATTTATCCGTAGAAATTGCTAAAGGCGAATTTGTCTTTGTAATAGGTCAAACTGCTTGTGGTAAATCAACTTTAATAAAAATGTTGTATAGAGAAGAAAAGCCAACTAAAGGAGAAGTATTTGTTGGTGGAGTAAATGTTGGAAAGTTAAAAAACAGAAAAGTATATAAATTAAGAAGAAAAATAGGAGTAGTATTTCAAGACTTTAAGTTATTACCTAAGCTTACGGTATATGAAAATGTTGCCTTTGCACTCGAAACATTAGGTATTAAAGGTAGTGAAGCTAAACCAAAAGTTATGAAGGCATTAGAGACTGTTGGATTAAAAGAAAAAACAAGAAGTTTTCCTAGTCAGTTATCTGGTGGAGAGCAACAAAGAGTATGTATTGCTAGAGCAATAGTTAATAATCCTAAATTACTTATATGTGATGAACCTACAGGAAATTTGGATCCTGAGACTAGTAAAGAAATTATGAAAGTTATAGATAATATTAATAAAGAATTAGGCACTACTGTAATAATGGCTACTCATGATAAAGATATTGTTAATAGAATGAAAAAAAGAGTACTATTAATTGAGCATGGAGTGCTTGCAGGAGATAATTTGAAAGGAAGTTACAAGTCACATGAAAGCGTTTAGAATTTTAGGAAGAAGTATAAGAGACTCTTTTAAGAGTGTATTTCGTAATTTTAGTTTGAGTATGGCTTCTATACTTTGTGCCACAATTACTTTGTTAATTGTTGGCGTTTCGTTAGTAGTTGCTAAGAACGTAGAAAATGCTACTGATAGATTAGAAAGTGAATTAAGTATAATTGTTTATTTAGATAAAACAAGTACTGATGAAGATTTAAAATACTTAGAAAATAAAATTAAAGGAATGAGTAATGTAGAAAATGTTACTCCTAAAAGTAGTGAAGAATGGGCAAAAGAAATGAGTTCTTACTCTACTTCTTTTGAAAATATATTCTCATATCTTGATACTAACCCACTACTTAATAGTTTAGTTGTAACAGTTAAAGATGTTAATAAGTTAGATAAAACTACTGAAGAAATTAAAGGTTTTGATAAGGTTAATGATGCTAATTATGGTGAAGACACTGTTAAACCATTATTAACTGCATTTGATTTAGTTAAGAAAGTAACTATAACATTGGTTGTAGCATTAATATTTGTAACAGCATTTTTAATAAGTAATACTATTAAATTAACAATTTATTCAAGAAGAGATGACATTGAAATAATGCGCTTAGTAGGTGCAAGTAATAGTGCCATCAAATTGCCATTTGTATTTGAAGGATTCTTTATAGGACTAATAGGTTCTATAATACCTATAATAGTGCTAGTATATGGATATTTAATTCTATTCGAAGAATTGCATGGGCAATTATTTACTGAATTAATTCCATTAGTTCCTGCAAATGAAGTTTTATTATTTGCATCAATACTTGTCGTTTTAATAGGTTCTTTAGTGGGAATGTTCGGAAGTACTAGAGCAGTTAGAAAGTATTTAAAAATATGATGAATAAGAAATACTATATATTAATTATTATTAGTTTATTCTTTTTTCTTAATATTGATGTTTATGCTAAGAATCCAAATACAATTGCTGAATATAGACAAGAATTAGATAAACTAAAAAAAGAAAAAGCAATTTATGAGGGCCAAAAGCAAAAGAAGCAATCTGAGATTAAACAAAATCAAAATAATGTTAAGGCTGCTAATGATGAGATAGTGCAAGCTCAAAATAAAGTTACTAATTTAAGTAATGAAATTGATAGTAATGAAGAAAAGATTAAAAACTTAGAAAACGAAATATCTGAATTATTAATCTTATATCAAAAACTTAGTAATGAAAATATTTATGTTAAGTATGCAACTGGCGCTACTAGCATGACTGAGTTAATAATGAGAATAGATGCTATAAGTCAAGTAACTGGATATAATAATAAAAAAATAGATGAAATAGAGCAGTTGATAGTAAGTAATAAGAAAATGCAAAAAGAACTTACGAAGTATCAAAGTACTTTAAATGATAAAATTTCAACTTATGAAAATAATATTCAAAATTTAGGTGTTGAATTAAAAGAACTTATAGATGAATATGAAGGATATGATTCACAAATTAAAGGTGTTGAAGAAACTATTAAGTTATATAAATCTATGGGTTGTGGTGAAACACAAGATTTAACACAATGTGCACAAAGTTTAGTAAATAATAGTGGTTGGTTAAGGCCATTTACTAGGGGTAAAATAACATCTCCTTGGGGATATAGATACCATCCTACTAAAGGAACATGGAAATTTCATAATGGTATAGATATATCTGATGGTGGTATACTTGGTCGTAATGTTTATTCAACTGCTGCTGGTAAAGTTGTAAAAATAACTTGGAAAGCAAGCTGTGGCGGTAATATGATTTATACAAACGTATATGTTAATGGAAAAGCGTATACTGTAACTTATATGCATTTATTAAGTGTAAATGTTAAGGTTGGAGATTACGTTACTACTCAAACAGTTCTTGGTACTGTAGGTGGAGATAGAAGTGCTGCTCCTTGGGATACTTGTACAACAGGTGCTCACTTACATTATGGTGTATCAACTGGACACTATTTAGGTGTTGGTAAAGATGCATACTCAAGTTATTCTAAATATGTAGCAAATAGTATTAATCCACCAGGATTCCCTGGTAAAGGTGCTTGGTTCTATTCAAGATAAAAGGATACGATATGAAACGTATCCTTTTTTATTCTATTTCTTTTAATCTATTATCAATTTCTTCAAAAAACTTATAAACTGTTGTACAACTTTTTGATTTTGATGGTAATTCATTTCTAAATTTTCTGTGTATTTTAACTGCATATTTTTTTGCTAGTTCTAATGAACCATACTTTGCTAATTTAGAATATATGGTTTCATCATTTTTACTATATTTATAGTTTAATCCAGCTTTTTTAAAATACTCATTTATTTTTTGTTCATAATTTGTTCTGCTTATATTACCTTCTATATAATTAAAATGTAGTAATATCCAAAATTCAAAAGTTTGATTTGACCATAATGGTATATATCCTTTGGTTTCACAAATATTAATTGATTTGTCGAAAATATCACTTGCGAAGTCATCTTTATCAAATACAACAAATATTTTTCCATATGGTATTGTAGAATTTCTAATTATATCAATATTATTTAAAAAACTATCAACAGATTTGACTAGTGATAAAGTATTTCTTCCTTTACCAATAATTTTGACTTTTAATTTATAATCGTCATCTATATTTTTATTAATGCTATTAATTGCTTCGTTAAAATAATTTGTTTCTGTTTTAGTTCCTTCACATATTATAAGCCAATTACTAGATTTTAACTTCCTTATATTTTCAGATCTATTTTTTCTTTCAATTCTACGTTTATTAAATAGACTATCTGTACCCATGTTAGCTTCCTATTCTGATTCATATGGTATTGCGCCAAATTGACCTGATAAATATTTTTTTTCATAGTCCGCATCAACTCTTAAGTTTCTAAATTCAGATAGTGAATATAATTTAGATTTACCAGTTAAGTCTTTTTCAACTAAATATAATTCATCTCTTCTTAACTCATCACTATTAAATAGATAAGTTGAATGTGCTGTATAAATTAATTGGGCATTATTTTTGTTAATATTTTTATCTTTATACATATTAACAATTTTCTTAAATAATAATGGATGCAATTTTACATCTAGTTCATCTATACATAATAAACCACCATATTCTAAATTTGTTAAAATTGTAGGCATAATATTAAATATTTTTATAGTACCATCTGATTCACGATCCAAAGGAATTAAAATATTTGGATTTTTGTCATCTATATTTTTATGAATACCATTTATTAAATAAGATTTATTACCGTATTCATTATTTATTTCATCAATTTTTATTCCCATTAAGCATGGATCAAATTCATTTATAATTTCTTGAAATTTTTTATATAATGTATCATCTTGATTTAATAATTTGATACTTATTTGTTGTTGAAAAATGCTATCAAGTTTATAATTATATTTGACCATATAGTTATAAATATCTCTTAATATTCCACTTTCTTCTTTAGTTGCAATGTTTGGTAATAACAATAATTTTTTATTATTGCTACCAAAAAGCTTCCACATTTTTTCATATTTTTTATAAGATGTACCAAAATTAATCTTTGTATTATTTCTTTCAAAAACAGTTTTTTGAATTGATCTAGTGTTAGAAAATCTTTTTTTATATAGCCATTCTTCATCAAATCCATTTTTATTAAGTGAAAACCCATATCTATATTCATAATCATTTAGTAATATTGAAATTTCATATTCACTATTTTCATTAATTGTATTTTTACTGAATGCAAAAGGTACAGTTGATAAGTCGTTATTGATATCAATCCTGTTAGCGGTTTTGACTGTTTCAAACATAAAATGTAATGCCTCTAAAATACTGCTTTTTCCAGATGCGTTAGCACCATTGATTTCTATAATGGGTAAAATTCTATTTCCATTAATATCTATTGTTGAATTAATATGTCTTTTTTCTTGAGTTGCAGTTAGATCTAATATATTTTCATCATAAAAGCATTTATGATTTTTGAATTTAAATTGTAATAACATTGTGCCACCTTCTTTCCTTATATATTTTAACATATTATTATATAATATGCAAACTTGTGAGAAAATTTCTCTCAAATTCGTAAGAAATTCAAATATTTTACTTACTTTTGAATGTGAATGGTTAAAAATTTAAAAAGTGGCATTTTTAAGTCGAATGTGCTATAATCACTATACGTGATATTATGAAAAAGATTGTTATATTTGGTGGTGGCACTAGTTTGTCACAATTATTAAAAGGATTTAAATTATTTCCGGTTGATGTTACAGCAGTTGTAACTGTAGCGGATAATGGAAAAAGTACAGGATGTTTAAGAAAGGATTATAATATTCCTGCTGTTGGAGATATATCTAAAGTATTAGTTAGTATGGCAGATATAGACGATGACGTTAGAAATCTTTTAAATTATCGTTTTGAAAAGAGTGAAAGTCTTTGTCCACATAGCATTAAGAATTTAATATTAACAGCTCTTTTAGATTTAAAAGGGGATTTTAATAATGCTTTACCTGTTATGACTAAATTATTTGATGTTAAAGGGAGTATATTACCATTAACGGAAGATAATGTTGATTTAGTAGCACTTACTAAAACTGGAGAAAGACTTGTTGGTGAAGCAGAAATTACCGAATCAAATGAAGAAAAAGTACAAATTATGTATGATAAAGATATAAAAATAAACACTAAGGTAATAGATGCCTTAAGCGATGCTGATCTTATTATATTATCGGCAGGTAGTCTTCTTACTAGTGTCATTCCACATTTATTAAGTGCTGAATTAAATGAAGCAATTAGAAATAGTAATGCAGAAAAAATGTATATTTGTAATCTTTTTACTCAGCCTGGAGAAACAGATAACTTTGCTGTAAGTGATCATGTTAAATTATTAGAAAGCTATTTAGGGGAAAACTCTATAGATATAGTACTTGCTAATAATGAAAAAATGAAAAATAGTCTAGTAAAAAAATACATATGTACTGAACAAAAGGATCCTGTTAGATTGGATACTCAAGTACTAGTAGATATGAATAAAAAATTAATACTAGATAAATTATATTGTATAGAAGATAATTATTTTAGACATGATTCATTAAAAACTGCTTACTTAGTATTCTCATATCTAATGGATGGTAAGACTTATGACTTTTACGACTAGATTAAAAGAAGAAATAAGTAAGAATGATTCTAATAATATAGATGATATATATACTTTAAATTCTTTTGTTAAGTATAATTCTAAAGTAGGTAAACAGATTAGTATTACTTTGGAGAATGCTAGTGTAACTAGATATATTTATAAACTTATTAAAGAATTTTATAATGTAAGGCCTCAAATAGTAGTAAGAAATCAAAAGAGATTTAGAGTTAAACAAATATATATAATTATTATTAATGATAGAATAGATTATATAAAAGATTTAATTAATAATAATCTTCCTGATAATAACGAAGAAATTATTGCTTATTTGAAGGGGGCTTTTCTTGCAAGTGGTACAGTAAGTAATCCAAGTACTAGCGGATATCATTTAGAATTCATTGCAAGTAGTTTAGATGATTCTAAGTATATTGAAAAATTACTTGGCAATTTTAGAATTACTGCAAAACATGTTAAAAGAGGATACAAATATGTTACATATGTAAAAGCTAGCGAACAGATAAGCGATATTATAAAAATGTTTAGGGCTATTAATTCATTATTTGAATTTGAAGATGTTAGAATATATAGAGATCATAAGAATATGGTTAATAGGCTAAATAATTGTGAAATTGCCAATCAAGAAAAGACATTAACTACAGGGATGAAACAAGTAGAAGAAATTAAATTTTTAAAAGAGAAAGATTTATTTAATTTACTTGATGAAAAAGTCCAAGTAGTGGCAGAATATAGGTTAAAGTATCCAGAATCTTCATATCAAGAATTAGCAGAGATTATTAGTTTAGAATCAGACTATAAAATTGGTAAGTCTGGAGTAAATCATAATTTTATCAAAATTAGAGAGTTAATTAAAAAATATAATAAAAATAAAGAAAGTGATAATAGTGGAAATTTCTAAAAAAACAAATGTTACTATTGTAAGTACCAATTTAAGTGAAAGTATACTTAAATCTTTTTCTGATTATATAGTCTTTAATAACTCGTTAGATATTAAGAAAATAAAAGAGTTAGATAAAATAGTTTTGTTTAATGCGTTACATTTATTATCAAGAAATAATATAGATAAACTCATTGAGTATTTAAAAGAATCTAACAAAGAATTTATAATTATAACTAATAATATGGAAGATGTAATGTATACTGATTATTTAATAGTCATTGATGAATCTGAATCTATTTTAATAGAAGGTAAGACTAAACTAGTGTTAGAGGAATCTAAGTTATTAAAAAGACTTGGGTTTGATTTACCATTTTATTTTGAAATGTCTAATTTACTTATGGATTATGGTCTTATAGATAATGTTTATGATAATAAAGATGATTTAGTAGGTGCTTTATGGAATTAAAGAACATTTTAAATAAATATAAAATATTAGGAGTCTTATCTAATTATGAAAGTAATATTAGTGAAAATAAACTTGTTAAAACTATTTTAAAAGATAACTATGATAAGAAATTAAAGTTAGTTGGATTAAGTGATAATATTTTAAATAAGAAGTATAAAGGTCTTACATTAAGTGAAAAGTTTAAAGTGGATTTGTTAACAAAGATAAATAATAAAATAATAATTATTGGGGGATTAAGTACTAGTTTAAATTATAAAGATAGAATATTTATTAAGAAATTATTATTAAAGATTAGTAATAACTATGATAAAAAGATAATTATAATTGATGATCAAGCTAAAGAACTTATGGATATATGTCGTTATTTTATAGTAATTAAAAATAAAAAGATTGTTTATAAAACTAATGATATTTATGACGAAAATTTATATAAGTATGTAAGTATTCCACCTATAATTGAATTTGTTAAAAGTATACAAAATAAAGGAATAAAAATGGATAACTATACTGATACTTATGAATTGTTAAAAGCAATTTACAGGAGTATCTAATGCGTTATTTATTAACTATAAAGTATGATGGTAGTAAATATCATGGGTTTCAAAGACAAAATAATATTAAGAATGTTCAGGGAGAGTTAGAAAAATGTATTAGCAAGTACTTAGAACAAGATATTGTAGTTAAAGGATCTGGTCGTACTGATAAAGGAGTTCATGCTACAAAACAGAAGGTACATTTTGATACAGATAAAAATATCTCGGGGATAAAAAGATATCTAAATAATAATTTAACAGATACTAAAGTTAAATCTATAAAGAAGGTAAATAATGATTTTCATGCAAGATTTAATGTTAAAGAAAAAACTTATTTATATAAAATTAGTTTAAATAGATTAGATGATAGTAATTATTATATGATTATGTATAAGAGTTTAGATATTAAAAAAATGAGAGAAGCATCTAAAGTATTTTTAGGTGTTCATGATTTTAGAAACTTTTGTAGTGGAGAAAAAGATAATTATATTACTTGTATAAAGAAAATTAATATATATAAGATTGGCAAACATATTTATATTAAGTTTGTTGGAGCAGGCTTTTATCGTTATATGGTTCGTAATTTAGTAGGTGCTTTAGTAGAAGTAGGAAAAGGTAGAATAAGCTCTAATGAGTTACAGGATATTTTAGATAATAAAGTAAATAAGAGACTTAATACTGCTCTTGCAAATGGATTATATTTAATAAACGTAAGATATTAACATATAATTAAACGATATGTATGGCTTAAATATGCGAAAATCTTTGAAATTGCTTGACAAAACTGGGCTAATTGCATATAATTTTAAATGGTACATTTTATTTATGGATTTTTTTGGACCCTGGGAAAGTTTAAAAGATGAAATAATGAAAGGAAAAGATTTATATTATGAAAACATTTATGCAAACAAAAGAAAACGTTGAAAGAAATTGGTACGTTATTGACGCTGCAGGTAAACCTTTAGGTAGAGTTGCTACTAAGGCTGCACATGTATTACGTGGAAAGAATAAGACTACATATACTCCACATGTTGATTGTGGTGATTATGTTATAATTATTAATGCTGACAAAGTTAAACTTACTGGTAATAAGTTAAATGATAAGATGTATTATAATCATTCAGGTTATCCAGGAGGATTAAGAGAAAGAAATGCTAAAGTTATGATTGAAAAATATCCAGAAGAAATGATGGAAAGAGCAGTAAAAGGAATGCTTCCACATAACAGACTCGGTAGAGCAATGTATAAAAAACTATTTGTTTATAGAGATAGTGAACATAAGCATGAAGCTCAAAAACCAGTAGCATTAGATATTGATTAGGGAGGAAAACAGAATGGCAAATAAACAAGTATGGACTGCAACAGGAAGAAGAAAAGGTGCAGTTGCTCAAGTTAGAATGTTTGGTGGAACAGGTAATATTACTGTTAATGGTAAAGATGTTAATGAATATATGCCTTATCAAACACTAGTTATGGATTTAAAACAACCATTAGTAGCTACAAATAATGAAAATAGATTTGATATCGAAGTTAAAGTTAATGGTGGTGGTTTTTCAGGACAAACTGGTGCTATTAGATTAGCAATTACAAGAGCGTTATTAGAATTTGATGCTCCAACTGATCAAACTAGAGAAGATAGTTATAGACATATTCTTAAAAACTTAGGTTTAATAACAAGAGATCCAAGAGTTAAAGAACGTAAAAAATATGGTCTTAAAAAAGCTCGTAGAGCACCACAATTCTCTAAACGTTAATTTACAATTTACTTTCAAACTCATAAGTTTAATACTTGTGAGTTTTTCTTTACTTTTTTTTAGATTATGCTATAATCATTTCTGTGAGGTATTTTGTATGATTATTATGAAAATGGATACACTTTATTTAGTATCCTTTGATAAGGACAATAAACAACATTTAGAATTTGTGATGGATTTATTGCATGATGAAACTATTAAAGAAAGATTTCAAGGTATATTTACAACACTATCTAATATTAGTGATGATATTTATGATAGTGCTTATTTAGTTAAAGATGGTAATGAATTAATTGGGTATATAGATATTAGTAATCTTGATGATGATGGAACTATATACTTACGAGAAGCTGTTTCTGAAAAACATCGTGGTAATTGTTATGGTTCTAGAATATTAAAAGAAGTAACTAATTTTTTATTTAACAATGTTGGTGAAGTAGAAAGAATTAAATTAAGAATTGCTAGTGATAATATTAGTAGTTTAAAAACTGCTGATGCATGTGGTTATAAATGGTTAGAAAAAGATTATTATTATAAAGATAATATGAGAGTAAGATGAGTTTCTTAATAAGATAATGGTGAAATTATGGAATGTAATATACGAAAAGCATCTTTAAGTGATGCTGAAAAGCTTAATTATTTATTAACTTTATTAATTAGAGATGAAAAGCAATATGACCCTAATATAAATGAAAATTTTGTAGTAGATAAATTTTATGAAGATATTATTTTAAAAAATGACAATGTTATATTTGTTTCTGTAATAGATAATAACATAGTTGGATATTTATATGGTTATCTTTTAAATGAAGGAGATGTGTGTTTAAATAAAACCTCTAAAATAGATGCTATATATGTTCTTGATGAATATAGACATTTAGGTATAGGGTCGTCTTTAATAAATGAGTTTAAAAATTGGTCTAAAGAAAATGATGTTAAGTATATAGAAATTCAAGTTTTTAACGATAATATAAGTGCTTTTGAATTATATAATAAAGAAGGATTTAAAAAGTTAAAATCTACTTTGATAAATAGAATATGAAATAATATTCTTTTTATTTTGGAATATTATTTATAGTTATACCCAATTAAATAAATGTTGTGGTTGAATGTGAGAGGATACTATAAAGAAATAATTGAGTAATAATAATGCACAGTTATTTACGTTATATTTGGTAAAGTATTAAAAAATGTCTGTAGATATATAAATTGTATTTACTTTTTTAATATTAAATGATATACTGAATATAGTTTCCAAATACCAGACAATATTCAAAAAAGTGTCCGGTATTTAAAAAAGGTGGTATTTCTATGGTTTATTCTAGCAAAGAAATTTTAAAAAAATATAAAACGAGATATAATTTATCAAAAGCAATAAAAAATAATGAAATTTTTAAATTAGAACATGGTATATATTCAGATAGTGAACTTGTAAATCCAATAATCGTTGCTTCTAAAAAATATCCAAATTCAATTATTACAATGGATTCGGCATTTTATTATTATGATTTAACAGATATAATTCCAAACAAAACTTTCGTTGCAACTAATAGAAATTCTAATACTATAAAAAATGAAAATATTGTTCAGGTTTGGGTTCCTAAAGAAATATTAAATCAAGGTAAAGAAAAAGTTATAATTGATGGTGAAGAAGTTAATATATATGATAAAGAAAGACTCTTAGTTGAATTAATTAGAAAAAGAAATCAAATTCCTTTTGATTATTATAAAGAAATAATAACTAATTACAGAAAAATTGCCGATAAATTAGATATGTATAAATTAGAACAATATATTGCTTTATATAAAAATGAAAGTAACATAGGTAATGCATTATTACGGGAAGTGTTTTAATGAAATTAGAAGAGTATGTTAGAAAATATATTAAAGAAGGATATGAACTTAATGATGCTAACTCAAAAGTAGCACAAGATGTTGTTTTGACAAAGATTTGTAAAAGCAATTTTAAAAATCATATTACTATAAAGGGTGGAGTAGTAATGCATAGTATATCTAATTCAATTCGTCGTGCTACACGAGATTTAGATTTGGATTTTATTAGATACTCTTTAGAAGATGATTCAATTTATGAATTTATAAAAAAATTAAATTCAGTAAATGATAATATTAATATAAAAATAGTTGGCAATATAACAGAATTAAATCATCAAGATTATAATGGTAAAAGGATAAATATTATAATAACGGATTATTATAATTATACTATTAATGCTAAACTTGATATCGGTGTTCATAAGTTGTTCGAATTAGAGCAAGATGATTATTATTTTGATTTAGAAGCTTTAGGTGAAGGAGTAAGTCTACTTATAAATTCTCCAGAACAAATTTTTACAGAAAAATTAAAGTCATTACTAAAATTGGGATTTAGATCAACTAGATATAAAGATTTATTTGATTTTTGCTATTTGATTGATAATAATAAATTAAATGAAAATAAATTATTAAAAGCGTTTAAAATTATTATATTTGATGATGATACTATGAGAGAAGAAACAATAGATAATATATTATCAAGACTTGAAAGTATATTTAATTCCAAAGTTTATAAAAGTAATTTATCAAACCCTAAGGTTAATTGGTTAGTTATATCAATAGATGATGCAATAAAAAAAGTTTTTGATTATATTTACAAATTAGATAAAGTTATTGTTGTTATATAGTTTGATTGAAGTTTTAGTAGATATAAAACATAATAAAATATGCTAATATTGATTAAAATGCGAGTTATTAGGCTCAAATGCTTTAGGGAATAGAGAAGAATTAAAATTTAATAGATTGCAGAAATTTTTAGAATAATCTTGGTAAAATTTTTGCTGGTTTAGAAATAATATTCTTTTTATTTTGGAATATTATTTACTATGAAGAAGATTAATATAATATTTTTTTTAGTGTTGTTAATGTTTATTATACTTACTATTTTTTCAGTTAAAGCTAGTACTGGTATTAATGGTAAAGTTATAATTGTTGATCCTGGACATGGAAATTTGGATCCTGGTACTAGTTACGGGGATATATATGAAAAAGATATAAATTTAAGTATTAGTAAGTATTTAGAAAAAGAATTAATTAAGAATAGTGCTAAGGTTATTATGACTAGAACAGCAGACTATGATTTAGCGAGTCCTAATAGTATTTTTAGAAAGAAGAGTGACTTTGATAATAGAATTAAATTAATTAATAATAAGAAAGTGGATATGTATATATCCATTCATTTAAATTACTTAAGAAATACAAGTTATTATGGTCCGCAAGTATTTTATGATAAAGATAATGAAAAGCTTGCTAATACTATTCAAAATGAATTAAACAAAGAATTTCAAGGTAATAGAAGTGTTAAAAGAATACCAAATGATACATATATGTATTCTAGACTTAAGAAACCTGGTATTTTAATTGAGTGTGGTTTTTTATCTAATTATGAAGAAAGAAATAAATTAATGGAAGAAAACTATCAAGAATTACTTGCTAAAGTAATTGTTCATGGAATAAAAAAATTCTATAAGTAGATAACTTTAATAATTAAATATAATTTGATAAAATAATATTAATATTTATTTAATATATTTATTTTATTATTTTAAAGGTGATGTTTATGAGATTATTAGTAGTA